>NZ_PISP01000001.1:1200000-1503508 GCF_002834295.1 Rhodohalobacter barkolensis
TGTTCATTCGAAATATTGCAGGACAGGAGGTGTCCCATGAGAGCCTTTACCCTATTAGCCTGACCAACACTCCGGATAAAGTGGGTGGTGAGCTCCTGAGTACTTTGAGAGACCTCTACGATCTGATTTACCATCAAACCCTGAGGGCAATCACGGTTCCAACCGAAAAGCATATGGCTTACCAAACTGCATTTCATCAGGATGTTCAATTCTACAGCACCACGAATAAATCTGAAATTTCGAACACAGAACTGCTGCCCATTCGCACAATTTCTGAAATCGGTTCCCTGTTATCTTCTCATCGTGTTTTATCACCCTCTTCATTCGGAGAAAAACTGGATCGATGGATATCACAGAAATATCTTGAAATGGACGGAGCTTTTCTGAAACCCGGTAAATATCTGGCTCCATATGTAAACGATGGGCCACAATATGCAGATCAGATTGAACAGCTCTTTAATTTGATAGATGAACAGAATCTGAAAGCTGAAACTATTGCGTCAATACTTTCGTGAAAGCAATTAGCGCGCTTTGAATAAACTCCCATTTTGCCTTTAGAGTGACCTATGAACATTTCTGAACCCAATGACCGTTTAAAAGAAGAACAGTCTTCAGACAGAAAAGATCTCAGATCAATTCTTACTCGCCACATAAACTTAGACCTTCCCCAATCTTCAGCCCCTCCCTCTGAAGAACCGCCTAAATTTCGACAAACTACCGGGTTGCTTACGTTTTTGAAACCGATACCCTTTCTGCTTGGCTTAGTCTTTCTGTTCTCCTTTTACTGGGATTTTCCCGAATTAACTTTCTCATTTATGAGCTTTGAATTCCCTTTGAATGGAATTCTACGGATAATCAGCGTGAGTGGCATGATTGGTTTCCTAACCAATTGGATTGCCATAACCATGCTTTTTCGCCCCCTAAACAAACGTCCCCTGCTTGGACAAGGTCTGATTCCGGCTCAAAAAGATCGCATAGCCTGGCGACTCTCTACAGCTGTTGCTGAGGATTTAATCAACCCGGACCTCATCAAATCGAAAATTGAAGACTCCAATGTGATTCAAAACTACCGGAGTCAACTTCAAAACAGCCTACTCTCATCCGTCGAAAGTGAAACATTCCGGGATGAGTTTAAAGATTGGGTTGTAGATTACGTTCACAGTGTAGTCCATGATAATTCTTTCCGCGAACGGGTAAGTTTCTACGTATCAAAAGAGATTGAAACCGGGTTAATAGATAAGCCTGTTGAGCGAACCGCACTGAAAACTTATACGATTCTAAAGGGACAATCACTGCAGGAAATGATCGAAAATTCGATTGCAGATTTACCGATTACCGTAGAGCGAAACTTCGGATTTATTGATGAATTTTTTGATGAACTTCCGGCCAAGGCAGAGGAGGTATCAGAGGAGTTTGACCGGTTAATTACAGAGTTAATTTATAAACTGATTAACCGTCTCGACATCCGGAAATTTGTAGAAGAAAATCTTCAACAGTATGATGAGAAACGGCTGGAACTGATGATCAAAAATGCAACGAACGAACAACTCAAAACCATTCAGTATTTAGGTGCCATTTTAGGGGTGATTGGGGGCTTTGTAATATGGGAACCGGTGCTTAGCCTAACTTTTTTAACCCTTTTAGGTGCCACTGTCTTTCTGACAGATCGTGCACTTTACCAATAGATTGCTGTATTCTAAAACTTCTATAAATAGATAATCAATCTATTGACATACAATGATTTAAATAATTTTATTTAAAATATTTTTAACCACTGTAGTTTCATTATTCAGAACCTTCATAATAGAATGTAACCTCCAACCATAAATTGAAGCCTTATTTTTTTAGGTCACACTCAACATTAGTGGTTTCCATCAAAATTCAGGACAGATTTCAAAGTAATTTTGACCACCCTTATCCTTCCAGAACCAATAAAAAAAGGGAGCCGGTTAAACTAATTCCCTTTCATTTATTCCGAGTAAAATTTGACTCAGATATGCATCTAATTTTTCAGATTTATTCTATAATTTTCTTCACAAAATTGGGCAGTGCAAACGACCCGAAGTGTACCTCTTCATTGTAGTAGTTGAGCGACTTCAGGAGCTCGGGATTAGACCGAATTCGTTTCGTCACTTCGGAGCTCAGCGGGTCCTCCCCTTTGGTGGCGCAAGCCATCGACCACATGCCCGCCGGGTAGAGCGGAATATAGCTGAGATACATCTTTGAAATTTCGAACAGTTCATCCAAAGCAGTGAACACTTTCTTCATACTCGGGTAGTACGACTCCACCCACGGGCTTTCTGTCTGAGCGGTCAGAACTCCATCATCGGTCAGGGCGTCCAAGCAGAACTGATAGAAATCTTTTTCAAACAGACCTTCCGCCGGACCAACCGGGTCCGAACCGTCAATAATAATTACGTCGTAAGGATCTTTCACATTTTTGACGAACGCGATACCATCTTCATAGAGAACGTTCAGCTTGGGATTGTCAAAATCACCCACACCCGGGAAATGGAGCTTAGAGGCCTCAACTACGGTTTGGTCGATCTCTACCATGTCAACATGCTCAACGGAGCTGTGCTTCAAAACCTCACGTGCTGTACCGCCATCTCCCCCGCCAATGATCAAGACTCTTTTGGGATTTGGATGGGTAAACATAGCCACATGTGAGATCATCTCGTGATAGACAAATTCGTCGCGCTCACTCAGCATCACCATCCCGTCGATAGTCATCAGGTTGCCCCAGGTGTCGGTTTCATAAACCTCCACCAGCTGGTAATCAGACTGTTTTGCAAATAGTAGCTTCTTCAGACCAATCGTCAGCCCGGTCTGTTCGTTGTAGTATTCGTTGTATTGTAAAGGCATTTTTTTCAAGCTTCAGGTTTCAAGTTGCAGGTTTCAAGTTGCAGGCTTCAAGTTGCAGGCTTCAAGCAGCAGGTAGCAGGTAGCAGGTAGCAGGTAAACTGATTTATTTTTACAGACTAAATCAAACATACCTTTTACTGCCCGATACTTATACCTACTACTTGATACTCGATACACACTACTCAAGTCTATTTATACCACAGAACGGCTGCAGCAAATACAGACCCGCATCGCTCTACTTTGTGCTCAATCCCGAGAGACTTGATCTCTTTCAGCTTGCGATTTCTGTACTCAAAACCATCCACAACCATCTGTCGCACGATCTCTTCCACGTTTGTCAGAGGCGCATGATCTTCAAACTCCATAATCACTCCCGGCTCCCGGTCATCTTCCGGAATTCCGACTGCAATGGATGCAGAGATTAGCTGTCCCGGAGTTGTGCTGTCGATTGTTGCGTATGCTAACGGAATCAATCCACCTTTGGGTAGTGTGATCTCACTCACATCAACCTGCTCGGCAGCCGGAGGTAAAATACTGCTCATGCGCATCAGGTTTGTATCACCAACATTGGCGTTCAGCAGAGCTTTATCAAATGCATTGAGTCGTGTATGGCCTTCGCTGGCTCCTTTAACGAGAGTGTAAATATTTGGAGTTTTAACCATCATAATAGTAAAGGGTAATTTTTTAAATGATTGATATTATATTATTTACAAAATAATTGATCGAAATAAATTTCAACTATTTAACCTAATCAGACGAGGTCAACAGAAAATGCCGATGAAAGTATATTGGACTGAAATTTTATTCCGAAGATGCCAATTTGTGGTCAAGTAAAATGACCAACCGGTATTTCACCTCTCCTAACTCGTAAATAAATTAATTCGGCTGTAAATTCTGATCCGGCTTGAACAGTAATTTCTGCCCTTCAGGTACACGGAACATTCCTCTCTTCATCTCCATACTGGAGACATTTTTCGAATCAAAATAATCTTTGAGGTGCTCTTGAATCACCCAGGGATCAATGGTATCCCCGCAGGTAAAGATATCAACGGCCGCGTAATTATACTCGGGCCAGGTATGGATTGCCACATGAGATTCGGCAATCACAACCACCCCGCTTACGCCGTATGGACTGAACTTGTGAAAATTGTGGGAGATTATTGTCGCTTTTGATGCTTTAGTCGCTTGAATGAGGGAGTTTTCGATATATGAGACATCATTGATTTTGGATTCGTCACAATCGTAAAACTCAACCAGAATTTGTCTTCCAAGTGCTTCCATTTCACCGTGTTTGTTAAATTGTTAAAAGCTATGTTTTAGATAAATAGTGTTTGACAAAGTGTCGTTTTTTCCTGTCCATAAGGGTCAGTAGTTTTTATTCTTTCAGGTTCAATGTTCGACCATCAGTAAACAAATAAATTACACATAAATTTCTTATTAATGATAGCCCCCGCAAAAAAAATTAATCAAAAAAAAGCGGTCCAAAACTATAAGGATCTACTGCTTCCCCGCCTCATTGAGGAGCGAATGCTCACGCTTCTTCGGCAAAACAAAATCAGTAAGTGGTTTTCGGGTATGGGGCAGGAAGCAATTTCCGTCGGCTCAACGCTCAGCCTGAAACAAGAAGATTACATTTTACCCATGCACCGAAATCTCGGCGTGTTCACTACACGCAAGGTACCGTTGTATTCCCTGTTTACACAACTATTTGGAAAGCGAGATGGTTTCACGGGCGGACGAGACCGCTCTTTTCACTTTGGCACGACCGAACATCGAATCTTCGGGATGATCTCTCATCTGGCTGCAACCATGCCTGTGGCTGACGGAATTGCACTGGCGGCTAAACTCAGAGAAAAGGATCAGGTGGCACTCAGTTTCTGCGGAGATGGAGCTACAAGTGAAGGAGATTTTCATGAAGCTTTGAATCTCGCTGCCGTATGGAAACTGCCTGTGATATTTATGATCGAAAATAACGGGTACGGACTCTCAACCCCCTCATCTGAACAGTTTGCCTGCGAAAATATTGCGGATCGTGCTGTGGGATACGGAATGGAAAGTATGATCATTGATGGAAATGACTTTTTTGAAGTTCAGGAAGCGGTTACAAAAGCCCGAAAACTGGCTTTGTCAGGCAAACCGGTTTTGATTGAGGCCAAGACATTCAGAATGCGCGGACACGAAGAGGCATCCGGTACGTTTTATGTGCCTGATGAACTGTTTGAGCAGTGGAGTGAAAAAGATCCCATTAAGCGGTACGAAGAGTGGCTGCTCAATGAAGAAATTCTTTCAGAGTCTGAGATGGAATCGATCAGAGTTGAAATTAAATCTCAGTTCAACGATGATTTGGAAAGAGCTCTCGATGCAGAGGAACCTTCGTTTGATGAAAAGGAAGAGCTGAATCGTGCCGGATTCAAATCTCAGCCAAAGGCATCGAGCAATGGTAAAAAGCATGACTCATCAGAAAAAAGAATTATCGACGCTGTTCACCTCGCACAAAAGCAGGCTTTTACCGAAGACGACACTTTTGTGATGTTGGGACAGGATATAGCCGAATATGGAGGTGTATTTAAAGCTTCTGAAGGTTTTGTGGATCTGTTTGGAAAAGATCGGATTCGAAATACTCCGATTATTGAGTCGGGTGCCATTGGTGCGGCTATTGGTCTGGCAATTGAAGGATTTAAACCGGTTGTAGAGATGCAGTTTGCAGACTTTATATCATGCGGGTACAATCAGATTGTGAATAATCTTTCCAAAGGCCGCTACCGCTGGATGCCCGATATGAACATTACCATCCGCGCACCCCACGGTGGCGGAGTGGGTGCCGGACCGTTTCACTCTCAGTGTCCTGAAAACTGGTTTATGCAGCTGCCCGGTCTGCGAGTTCTGGTCCCGTCAAATGTTCAGGATGCACAAAATATGCTCTACACGGCTTTATATGATGAAAATCCGGTTCTCTTCTTTGAGCACAAAAAACTCTATCGAAGCATAAAAGAGATCACCCCGGATCACTGTGAATTCACCGATCTGGAAAAAGCCTCTGTAATTCGTGATGGAAAAAATGCAACCATCGTCACGTTTGGGTACGGTGTAGTATGGGCGAAAGAAATCGCGGAGGATTATGAAAAACAGGGCGTCAGTATTGAGATTATTGATCTGCGTTCTCTTGCACCCATCGATTGGGATACGGTTGTTGAGTCGATCCGGAAAACCGGACGTGTATTGTTATTGCAGGAAAATTCGGAGATTCTCGGGCCAATGAGTGAACTTTCGGCCGGAATTACCGAACGAGCATTTAAACTATTGGATGCGCCGATAATACGTTGTTCATCCCTTCACACCCCTGTTCCCTTCAACAAAGAGCTGGAAAAGGGATATATGGCAAATCACAGATTGAAGGAACAACTGGAAAAGCTGCTTAATTTTTGAGTCCATTAACCCTCGGCTGTCGAGTTTTCCCGATGCGAAGAGTGCTAATTTATTTAGTATGCACTTAGCCATGAAACTCGTCGGACGACTGAAGGTTTGGAGTTCATAGGTCAGTCTTTCCCAAAGTCGTCAGACGATGTCTTCTCATCAACAGTCGAGTTTGATCGAAGCAAAAAGCGTTCTGACTGTAAACTAGCTTTGTACGGCTGATTCCAGGAGTTTCAAGTATTTCTGATCGGCATCGAAGCGGGCCATGACTCCCTGCGGAATCGTGAAATTATCGGGGTCGTGGCTGATATCCATTCCCATTACGGCCGGAATACCCAATGGGCGGATATGCTGCTGTAAAATCTCCTTCAGGGTAAAATGAGAATCTGACGGGTCGGGGCAGATGGCGCATCTTCCAAAAATAAAACCGTTTAGATTGTCCAATACCCCAGCCTGTTTAAGGTGAACCAGCATACGATCAATTTTGTAGACCGGTTCGCCAATGTCTTCCACAAAGAGTATTGCTTCTTTGGTATCGGGTTGAATATCCGTACCCAGTGTAGTTGTTAAAATGCTCAGGTTTCCGCCCATTAATCTTCCTTCAACAATCCCGGGAAAAACAATCTCAACTTCACTTTCTGAATGAAATTCTGCCTTATCACCATCCATTAAAACGCTTTTGAAACTCTGCTTGGTCAAGTCAGTCCAGTCAGAAGTGCCGTTCGGTCCGTGAAATGAGATTAGGTTTGAGCGATGCAAAAATGCCATGTGCAGCGTCGTATTATCGCTGAAACCACAGTAGATTTTGGGATTCTCTTTAATCATCTCAAAATCAAGATAAGGTAAAATCCTTGCGCATCCCCAGCCGCCGCGAACAGCCACAATTCCGTCGATTTCGGGATCAGCAAAAAAACGATTCAGATCACGCGCCCGCTCCCGATCTGTTCCGGCAAGATATCCAAATCTCTCCTTTACAAACTCACCGAAAACCACATTTAACCCAAAAGACTCTAACACTCGTTTCATCCGGTCAAACTCCGACTCATCGTAGACAATACCGGCAGGAGCAGTCAGTGCTACGGTATCTCCCTTGTTCAACTTCTTCGGTCGAATCAGTTTGTCGTAATCCCGTTTCCCGGACTTTTGGATGAGTGAAAACCCGGCGACGCCAAGCCCGGCAGTTCTAAGAAAATCTTTTCGTCTCATTGTTAATCAGTTTGATAGAGATTGTGATCTTGAATATAACTCCGTACCGCATCCGGAATTGAATAGTTTTTACATTCTCCTTCACGAATTTGAGTAGAAGATATATCAAGTGGCTGATGATCTACAAAAATCGTGTTCTCTAAAATTTTTGAATCCACCCGGCTATGGTCAAATCCGGGACGATTTACAACCAATAAAGTACATTCGTCCAGAATCTCATTGTACTTGTACCATTTATGAAATGATTCCAGGCTGTCTTCTCCAATACAGAGAAAAAATAGATTTTCCGGATATTCTTCCTTGAGGTGACGAATCGTTTGCAAGGTGTAGGAAGGTGTTGGCAGATCTTTCTCCAAATCACTGATTTGCAAATTATCGTGATCTGAAAAGACCAGCTGCAACATCTTAAGGCGATGTGAAAAACCGGCCTGTTTTTGGTCGGTTTTATGAGGAGGAGTGGGAGTCAGTAAAATCCAAACTTCATCAATCAGACCACTATCAAGAAATGAATTGACCGCTTCTACGTGGCCTGTGTGAACCGGATCAAATGATCCCCCAAAGATTCCGACACGTTTCACAACAGTAGATTAACTGGATTGAGCAACAGAGTCACTGTCTTCTGCTTGTCTCAACCCTTGCTGTGCACGATCGTAAAGATCTTCTACTCGGCTACGGTTATCACCTCTTGGAAAGAGCTGAAGATAAGTTTCATAACTTTCCAGTGCTTTTTCAAATCGTTCTGCCTGACGATCAGGAACGCTATTTTCGGCATAGAGAATATATGACTCCATCTGATCTACAAGAGACCGTTCAGCCCAGGTTGTCTCCGGGTAGTCATCAATGACTATATCAAAATAGACAGCTGCCGCCTGATATCTGCTGGTTCGCTTGTAAAATTCACCGGCTGTGTACGATTTTCGCGCAAGTTTTGACCGAAGCTCTGAAATATATTCTCCCGCTTCATCCGCATACTCAGAGTTTGGAAACCGCGATAGCAGCAGTCTGAAATTTTCGATCGCCTGATACGTGTAGGTTTGATCAAGCCTGTATCTCGGACTCATATTGTAGTAGCTGAGAGCTTTTTTAAAATCAACCTCTTCTCTACGGGGTGAATTGGGGTGAAACTGAGCATATCGTTCATACTCTGAAGCTGCCAAAAGATAACGTCTGTTGTTAAAATAGCTTTCCGCTAAGTAATATTGAGCATCTTGCCCGATATCCGTTCCACGTCCGATAGAAATTACTGTTTCGAACGCACTGGCCGCTTCCGAATAATTCTCCTCTTCAAATTGATTGAGGGCTTTTTCGTATGCAACTTCAAGTGAGTCGCCGGGCCGAATAAGTTCGTTGCTTCGACATGAAACAAATAGGAGTGCTGCAGAAAATAAAAAAAGTAGGGTTCGCATGAATTTAACTTTCACGATTTTTCAAATATTTTATCAAGTGTTGAAGATCTTGTTTATAGTTGGAATCACCAAATTGTTGAAGAGCTTTTTCTGCCCTGCTGTAATATTCCAGATAATGTTCTTTCGTATCGGCGATCACATTGTACATTTCTAAGATGTCGATCACTTCCTCAACTTCAGAATCAGAAAGCGGAGTATCGGCCATTAATCCTAAAATTTTCTTTTGTTCCGGCTCGCTGCATCGTTCTAACGCACTGAGCAGTAAAAATGTTTTCTTTCCTTCGTAGATATCGCCGGCTTTGCGTTTTCCAAATTTATCAGGGTCAGCCACAACGTCCAGCCAATCGTCCTGAATCTGAAAGGCCAAACCCAGAGAGTGCCCAATGAGCGACAGCTGACCAAGTTGCTCCTGATCCGCATTTCCGCACATTCCCCCCATCTGCATAGCCGAACTGATCAGTGCTCCGGTCTTACCCTCGATCATTCGGTGATATTCATCAAGGGTAACATCTGTTCGGTTCTCAAACTCCATATCCATCGCCTGTCCTTCACAAACGGTATTGATCGAATTGAGAAAAATTTTGCTGACCTTTTTGTGATCTACCTGTGCCGGGAGGTTTTGAAGCTGGAGAAGTGAGTAGACAAACATGCTGTCGCCGGCCAGAATTGCTGTCGGTTCATCCCATTTTTTATGAACTGCAAGCTCGCCCCTCCTGCTGTCTGCCTGATCCATGATGTCGTCATGCATCAGTGTAAAATTATGAAGAAGCTCCACGGCAAGAGCAACAGGAATGGCTTCTTTAGGGCCTGAGCCGCACAACCCACAACTGATAAGTGCAAGAACCGGTCGTATCCTCTTTCCGCCATTACGTAATATATAGCGCTGAGGCTGATAAAGCGTCTCCGGTTTTTGAGGGAAGTTTATATTTTGCAGCTCTTCTTCGAAAAGAACAGCATACGACTTTAAAAAATCCAAATGCGTAGATTAATTCCTGATTAAACGGTTGCAAATATACAAAAAGCACAACTCAATATTTCAGATATCTAAACTGCATTTGGTTTAGAAGTAAAATTATGAAAATAGCTGTTTAAATATCTTTTACAGCTTCTTTCATTTTAAATAGCGAGTGAAGCTGGTGCGTAATTCTATACTTTTTAGTACGCACATTAGCTTCAGATAAACTAAAATAGTCACTTGCTTCTTTCGTCGTACAGTCGGGGTGATTGATGAAATAGAGAATAAACATTTGCGACTCGTCATCCAGTTCTCCAATGCATTCGAATAGCAGCTCTTTTCTCTCCTGTTCTACCAGTCTGTCAATCTGTTCGGCCGGTTCTGAAATTGAGCTTGTAACAAACTCATCACTAATCAATCGGCCATTTTTCCGGTATTGATTAAAATATTCATTCCGGGCCGTCATCATCATATACGACAACAATGATTTTGGATCATTTAGTTTACCTCCTAAAATCCTCTCATAAACATTTAGAAAAGCTTGCTGAACACACTCCTTTGCCGACTCTTCTGTTGCGGCAACGGTAACTTGTAAATATTCTACCAGTTTCGGAATCATCTCTTCGAGCAGATGATTGGTTTTTCTGATATTCTCTTCTTGTATATAATCGACCAGAGCAGAATAATCTACTCGTCGTTTCGCACTAATGCTCATATCCACCCTGATTCAATGCAAAAGTTAATCCTTTGTATTTATTGAAGTTTTGAGAACAGTTGTTTACTGTTTTACTTAATTCAGTAAGTAATATAATCAAATTCAGTTTATTAGAAAATTTTAATATTTAAAATTAATGTTTCTCTAATCACTCCTTACAGTTGCACTTCTTCTCAGCAAAATTATATGTACACTTCTCCTGTCCTTTTGAATCAATCTTATGTAATGATCCATCATGATTTTTGAAAAAGAGAACGCTGTAAACCTATTTAAAGAAACACTCAGGCAAGCCCACCCATCCAGGCTTATTCCATCCATACTCAGGATTGATTCGAAGCAAGGATTAATAACGATTATGAATCAAAAGGTTAAAATCCCATTGAGTCGCCCAATTTATATGATAGGGTCAGGTAAGGCTTCGGTGGAAATGGCTGAAGCGGTCTCGTCAGTTCTGAAAGAACGGCTAACAAAGGGAGTGATCATTACAAGTAAAAATCCTAACAAGCAGATTGAAAGGGTTGAAATATTAACCGGATCCCACCCTCTGCCCGATAAAAAGTCTGTTGAAGCCACCGAAAGGTTGATTGATTTTGCGACTTCAATACCTGAAGGAGCCTTGGTATTCAATTTAATCTCGGGAGGTACATCGTCACTGCTATGCAAGCCGGCAAAGGGAATTACAATTGATGACATCCAATCACTCTACAAACTTCTTCTGAATTCCGGAGCTACTATAGATGAAATCAACCTGGTCAGGAAATCGGTCTCCGAAGTTAAAGCCGGGCGTTTGTTGAACTGCTTTCAACAGAATGAACTTATAGATCTCATTATCTCTGATGTACCCGATGACAATATTGAGGATATTGGAAGCGGCCCAACCATTTCTCAAAAATTTTCCTTTCGGGAAGTTTCCTCGGTGTTAGAAAAGAGAAAACTATGGAACCGTATTCCAGACTCTGTTAAAACCCATTTGTCGGAAAAGCGTGACCTTGAGCCATTCAAATCAAAAAATATTCCAAATCATCACAGTTACACTATTCTATCTTCCTCTAAAGTAGCCGAACTGGCAAAAGGGATTATTGAAAATTCAGGTTTTAATGTTTACATGGATAGTCAACCATGGTCCGGCTCCATCAATGAATTTGAGAAGCACATTCTTTCCAAGGCAAAGACTTATATGGAGGATCAGACAAAGCCCACTGCTCTGATTTTTTACGGTGAATGCAGTGTAAAAGTAACCGGTGATGGCCTGGGTGGACGAAACCAGGAACTGGCTTTGAGAATGATCAAATCCTTGGATCAGTTCGATCGTAACGTTGTTTTTTTGAGTGCCGGAACGGACGGCATTGACGGGCCAACCGACGCGGCCGGTGCCGTAATTGATCAAATCAGTTTTAGTAAAGCTTCAGAAAAAGAGATAGACACTAACGACTACCTTAAACGTAACGACAGCTACCATTTTTTTGAAAAATTGGGTGGCCACATCAAAACAGGACCGACCGGAAACAATGTGATGGATTTACAGTTCCTGTTCATCCCATGAGTGAGAATTTATTTCAAATTTTTCCCCATACCCTTTCTCAATTATTTGTAGTTTTACAGATTCGAAGTGATTCAAACCCTGAAAGAGTTTTTTAATGAAGCAGTTTACCCTTCAGCCCGATTCAAACCCTCAAAAACCAACAAATTTTTTAAATCAACTGAATGAACAGCAGAAGAAAGCTGCATCACATGTAAACGGTCCACTTTTGATTATTGCAGGAGCAGGAAGCGGTAAAACAAGAGTGCTCACATATCGAATTGCGCACCTTCTTCAAAAACAGTACGCACTGCCTCAAAACATTCTTGCCCTTACTTTTACAAATAAGGCTGCGAGAGAAATGCAGGAGCGAATTCAGGATTTGATTGGTGAAAAGGCGGGTGGGCTGTGGATGGGGACGTTTCACTCCATCTTTTCAAAAATTCTCAGGTTCGAAGCAGACAAAATTGGCTACAACAGTCAGTACTCCATCTACGATACTACGGATGCCGAAAATGCCATTAAACTGATTTTAAAAGAGCTGAATTACGACCCGCGAGAAATTCGACCCCGCACAATTCAACACAAAATCAGTGACGCGAAGAATCAGCTGATCTCACCGGAGCAATACCAGCACAGGTTTGTACAAAGCACTCTGGATGATATCACCGCAAGAGTTTTTCAGATATATGCCAAGCGCCTGAAGCAGGCAAACGCTATGGATTTTGACGACCTGCTCATCAAACCGATTGAGTTGCTCGAGGAGCATCCGGATGTTTTGGAGAAGTATCAGGATCGGTTCCGGTATATTATGATTGATGAGTATCAGGATACGAACCATGCCCAGTATAAGGTAACCCGGCTGCTGGCAGACAAGTATCAGAATATCTGTGTGGTGGGTGATGATGCTCAAAGTATTTACTCGTTCCGAGGGGCAGACATCAGCAATATTCTGAATTTTAAAAACGACTATGATGACGCCCTGGAAGTTCCTCTTGAGCAGAATTACCGCTCCACGAAATTCATTCTTCAGTGTGCCGATTCCATCATCAAAAAAAATGAGAAGCAGCTCGATAAAACACTCTGGACTGATAATGAGGATGGAGATACGGTTACACTGCTTGAAAATTTTGATGAACGCGATGAAGCGAACCGCATTGTCAATTACATAAACGACCTGAAGCTTCGCCACGGTTATCAGAACAACGACTTTGCCATTCTCTACCGAACCAACTACCAAAGTAGAATTTTTGAAGAATCCCTTCGGCGCAGAGGCATTACCTATCAATTGGTAGGCGGTCTCTCCTTTTACCAGCGCAAGGAGATTAAAGATGTGCTGGCATATTTAACGCTGCTTGTCAATCCCGAAGACGAACAAGCACTGCTCAGAATCATTAATGAACCGAGCCGCGGAATTGGAAACAAGACTCTAAACCAGTTACTGAAAAAAGCTCGGGCTACCGGACAAAGCGTGTGGACGATCCTTCACGATGTGGAATCGGCTGATATATACAAACCTGCAAAGGCTAAAATTGCAGATTTCATTCATATGATCGAGAGTCTTAAAGAGATGCTTGAAACGGGCACTCCCGTATTGGATGTGACTAAAAAGATGCTTGAAAAAAGCGGATATCTGAAAGCTCTGGTTGAAGAGAATGACGCCAAAGCACTGACCCGCCGTGACAACGTTCTGGAACTTCAAAACGCGATAGCGTACTACCAGCAGAATACCAAAAACCCGAAGCTTTCCAACTTTCTGCAGGAAATTAACCTGATTACCGACAGTGACAAATATGATGAAGACAAACCTGCCGTTACACTCATGACGGTACACGCATCGAAAGGACTGGAGTTTCCGGTAATTTTCATTGTGGGATTGGAAGAAAATCTATTCCCGATGGGGCCGCGAGAAGGTGAAGAGGCCAATATTGAGGAAGAACGACGACTCTTTTATGTGGCCATTACCCGGGCTGAAAAGCAGCTCTTTTTCAGTTTTAGTAAACTGCGTTATAAGTATGGCGAAGAGCAGCGACAGGCTCGATCCAGGTTTTTGGATGAGGTAGATTCAGGTGTGGTTCGAACCGAAACCGGAGCTACAATTCAACAAAAAAATAATCACTTTGAAGAGTCCGGCGGAAATGACGGCAGTACTACCATCGAATATGAACACAACTGGAAGTCGCCCATTCATTCCAAAAAACCATCTGAAACATCATCAACCTATGAATATGAGTACGATGACGATCCATTCAGAACAGGCGCACAGGTGATGCATCCTAAATTTGGCGCCGGAAAAATTATTCAGCGTTCGGGATCGGGCAAAGATACCAGAGTTGTTGTATTTTTTAAGAATCGCGGACAAAAAACATTAATGCTTCGGGCCGCTAAGTTAAAAGTTCTCAGTTAATCAGAGGAGAATCTCTTGTTTAATGCTTTACGTTTTGCCGCTCTGGGAGTGGTATTTCAATTGTTTGCATTCGGAATTGTTACGGCTCAGATATCCCTTTCTGCTGAAAGTATGGGGCTGGGAGGCGGCGGTACGGCATATCTGACCGGTTACGAATCTCTGTTCGTTAATCCCGCTAATTTGCACATACAGGAGGAGAATTACTCAATGCAGATATCTGTGATGCAGAGTGGTATTTACAATGAATATTTGCTCCCCGAAACAGATTTCAGCCAAAGGTCCCGTCAATTCAGATCCGCATTCTTACCTTTCAAAACTTCGTCGCCCAACCTTGAACTGACTGAGGCAGACCGGAGCATTATACAGGACAGAAACTATCCCGGAAGCAGGCGGGTTGCGGCATTTCAATCAATGTCCGACATCCATTGGCTTGGATTGAAATGGAAAGGTGATCAAAAAACCTACGCCCTGGCGTTTCGCAGCAGAGTTTACAGCAAATTTGAACTGGGGCAAAGTTTCTTCTCATCCTCTGCGGTTGAACGCGGCAATAATCTTTATGGCGACCGCTCCTTTCGACATCAGTATCAATCTTTTCATGAACTTTCATTTGGTTATGCAGAATCGTTTGATTTTCTGAATGGCCTAACTCCTCAGCTGACAGAATTTATTGTCGGTATTGCACCTAAATTGGTCATCGCCGGCTCCTACCTTGATGCGCAGTACGATAACGTTTATGAATATCAGGATGACATCGACCGCTGGAACCGAAGTTCAGTCTACAGCCAGCGTTCAACCGGTGCCTTTTCAGGAAATCAAACCTATTTTGGGCAGAGTCAGGTTCCCGGATTTGTTGATGGTTCCTTTACTGATTTGATGAAACCTTCTGGATTCGGTTTTGGGCTGGATGTCGGGATCACCTACATGATTACTTTTGGCGGTGATTTATCCCTTATACAGCGGGATCAAACTCCAACGGAAAAATCGATGCGTCTCAGTTTATCCATTACTGATTTAGGCGCCGTTTATCAGTTTGACAACGCAGAAGAGATCCAAACCGACAGAGTTGAAGAAGAGTTGGAAGAGTTACCTGCCATTGCGCCCAAACGTTTTACAGGGGCTCCAAATGAACACCTATTTTTTCTGAATGATCAGGAGGATTCACCGTATGACTTGAACCCTGAATTTTCCTACGATTCATTTCTTTCCATGCTGCCAACATCTATTCAGGCAGGTGCCCTTTTTCAGATCAATCGCATGAAACTCATGGGTGATGTTCGGTTTCCTGTTGTAAATCACGAATTTGCATCCAAAGCGCCCATTGTCTACCTGGGAACGGAATTAAAACCTCTACCCTTTTTACCGGTTCGCCTGGGTACACGCATTGCGCCACATCTGCCGGGTTACTACAGTATCGGGTTTGGCATTGAGAGTAAATATTTTGAAATCAATACGGCCCTGAAAGTGAAGAGCAGCCAAATTGGTCCGACAAACGAGGTCGTTGGAGCCTCTATGGCGGGAATAAAAATCTTCCTGCCCTAAACCATTCACAATTCGATACTTAGAATCCATCAATATTTACCTTTTATTAAGTCAATGGATCAAAACTGACCAAGTGTCATAAAAATAGTGTCTCCACTCAATTTGGCAGAACAGAAAAAGAAGATATGACGTTATGGTACCAACACTCTTTTTGGCTCTGATTTTGCCACTTATAGAAGAAAGAGCAAAAAAATTTAATCTAAGTCTAATACATGTTTGACCAACGGTTTAAAATACAGACGGCATTTGACGATCAAGGCGATAATTTTGATGATTTCGAGCAGGCAATTCCCTTGATGAGTGAGGAAGAAGAGAAGAAACTCACCGAGTCTGAAGTACCGGAAAACCTCCCCATTCTTCCTTTAAAAAACACAGTCTTGTTTCCGGGCGTAGTTGTCCCGATCACAGTAGGGCGTGATCGGTCATTGGCGTTGGTAAAGGAAGCCTACGAAAGTGATAAAACGATCGGGGTTGTTACCCAAAAAGATGAGTCGATCGAAGACCCCGAACCTGCCGATATGTACAAATACGGTACTGTTGCCCAGATTTTGAAATTGATCAAAATGCCGGATGGCAGTAAGAGCGTAGTGATTCAGGGTAAAAGTGTTATCGAAATTGAAGAGTTTACCCAAAAGGATCCATTCTTCCGGGCGGATGTACAATCTGTTCAACAGGAGATGGATATCAGTGGTGTAGAACTGGATGCTTCAATGAGGTCTATAAAAGAGACCGCGAGTAAAATCGTGAATCTTTCGCCAAATATACCTTCTGAAGCATCCATTGCCATCAACAATATTTCAAGTCCGGCATTTTTGCTGAACTTCATCTCCTCCAACCTGCAAGTTTCCATAGCAGAAAAACAGGGCATTCTGGAGATTAAAAAATTCTCGGAGCGACTTGAAAAGGTCATGGAATTTCTGAACAAGGAGCTTCAGGTTCTCAATTTGAGCGAAGAAATCCGATCGAAAGTTAAAACCGACATTGACGATCAACAGCGTGATTTCTATTTGCGACAGCAGATGAAGGCGATACAGGAAGCGCTGGGTGAAGACAGTGAACAACAGGATATTGAAAAACTGAAGCAGCGTCTTGCCGAGAAGCAAGGACTCAGTGACGACGCAAAGGATACCATAGATAAAGAGCTTCAGCGGCTTGAGATGACGCCAAATTCATCACCTAACTATGGAATCATCCATAGCTACGTGGAGTGGATTCTTGATCTGCCGTGGGGTGAATTCTCGGACGATAAACTGGATCTGAAACGAGCCCGGAAAATCCTCGATGAGGATCACTACGGCCTTGAGAAAGTGAAAAAACGGATTGTAGAGTATCTTGCGGTTCTGAAACTCAAAAAGGACATGAAAGCTCCTATCCTCTGCTTTTACGGACCTCCGGGAGTTGGTAAAACATCTCTGGGTAAGTCTATCGCCAGAGCGTTGAATCGAGAATTTGAGCGATTCAGTCTGGGTGGAATTCATGATGAAGCGGAGATTCGCGGTCACAGGCGAACGTACATTGGCGCACTGCCCGGCCGAATCCTTAGATCTATGAAGAAAGCCGGCAAAGGAAATCCGGTTATGATGCTGGATGAGATTGACAAAGTGGGTTCCGATTTCAGAGGTGATCCCACCTCCGCCCTGCTTGAAGTACTTGACCCTGAGCAGAATGATACCTTTATGGACAACTACCTGGAGCTGGAATATGACCTCTCCAAAGTCATGTTTATCGCTACGGCTAACTCGCTGGATACCATTCCAGCACCGCTGCGCGATCGAATGGAGATCATCAACATCAGCGGTTACACACAGGAAGAGAAGATTGAAATCGCTAAAAAATATCTTATTCCAAAACAGATTGAAGAGAATGGACTTTCCAAAAAACAGTTCAAAATCTCAAACAAAGCTATTGAGAAAATTATTGATGAGTACACTCGCGAATCCGGTGTTCGCGGACTTGAGCGCCAGATCGGTGCGGTTTGCCGTAACGTAGCAGCTCAAATTGCAAGCGGTGATATCGAGAAGATGAGTGTAGGTGTAAAGGACATCCAAGATATTCTTGGTAAGCGCAAATTCTTCTCCGATGTTGCCGAACGAACAACTGTTCCCGGCGTGGCTACCGGCCTGGCTTGGACACCATATGGCGGAGACATCCTCTTTATTGAAGCGAGTGTTTCCCGCGGATCAGGAAAATTGCATATCACCGGACAGTTAGGTGATGTGATGAAAGAGTCGGCCATGCTGGCTATCAGCTACCTGCGAGCACGATATGAAGAGCTGAACATACCGGAAGAAGCATTTAAATACTGGGATCTTCACATACACGTGCCTCAAGGCGCGGTTCCGAAAGACGGACCGTCGGCCGGCGTGGCACTGCTCAGTGCGGTAGCTTCCATCTTTACGCAGCGTAAAGTGAAAGGCACATTGGCTATGACCGGAGAGATTACACTTCGAGGATTGGTCTTGCCTGTGGGCGGTATCAAAGAGAAAGTACTGGCCGCTAAACGCGCCGGAATTGAGAAAGTATTTCTACCTCAAAAGAATGAAAAAGATGTGGAAGAGATTGAAAAAGATGTCATCGGAAATCTTCAGGTGGAATATCTTGACCGAATGGAACCGATATTGGATCTGATTCTTGAGGATAAGCCGGTTCAGGATCCTAAAGAGTTCTTTAAGGTTCCTGATTCCCATAAGAATCAGGTTTCTGGAAACAATGCAAAAAGTGATTCCACTCAAGAAGTAACAGTAATGGATTAACTTTTTGCTGATAAACGAATGAAAACAATTAAAAGCCGGGCAGAGAGTTTCTGTCTGGCTTTTTTTGTTTACCGCTGATGCGCAGTGGACATAATAAGTATGCATTCAGTTACGAGGCATTTTAGAAAATCATTTAAACAATGATTTATGAATTTTCTCTTTGCACTCCGATTAATTCTAAATCATTTTTCGATTTAAAAGTCAAAAGGGTGTATTTTCTCACTCATGAAAAAAGGCCGAGTCATACAATCCACGGGTAAATGGTATAAAGTAAGCTGTGACGGTGACATCATCGACAGCCGGCTTCCGGGAAAATTCCGTCTTGATAAAAAAGAGGTAACCAATCCTGTGGCCGTAGGTGATTACGTAGATATTGAGATTGGTGATGACGGTACCGGATCGATTCAGAAAATTCATGACAGAGAAAACTACATCCCCCGTCAAGCCACGCACGGCCGCAGAGGTGAACAAATACTGGTTTCAAATGTAGATCGTGCCTGGGTGGTACAATCGGTAAAGCAACCCAAATTGAATACCGGCTTTATCGATCGATTTCTTGTAACCTGCGAAGCGTATGAGGTTTCGGGAGGAGTGATTTTCAATAAGATGGATTTGGCCAAATCCGGCGGAAGAGCTCATGTTCAGGAACTATCCGAGTTGTATCGATCGCTGGGTTACGAAACTGCTATTACCTCCGCTGAAACCGGAGATACCGATGATCTGAAATCAAAGATTGCCGGTAAAACATCCGTTTTCATTGGCCCGTCGGGTGTTGGAAAAACATCTCTTTTAAATCAGATTGAACCGGACCTGAAATTAAGGGTTGGTGAGATCTCTTCTTATTCTCAAAAAGGGAAACATACCACAACATTCGCTCAGCTTATCCCGCTAAGCGACGGTGGATTTGTGGTAGACACTCCCGGAATCCGTGAATTCGGGTTGGTGCACATAGACAAACCTGAGCTCTCCCTCTACTTCCCTGAAATGATAGAACCCCGTCAGCACTGTAAATTTTACAACTGTACCCACTATCATGAACCGAAGTGCGGAGTTATTGAAGCTTTTGAGGACGGTAAGATTGCGGCCAGCCGGTACAACTCTTACCTGAACATTCTTGAATCGCTTGATCGGTAATCTATTGAATAGAAAATGAATCCACTCAAATTCTGTAACAATTGGGTCTGTTATCACTCATTTTAATATAATAGCAAGGAATGGATTGACTGTCTGCTACAAGATCAAAAATCTTACATTTACAATTTTGATCATTAATTTGATCTTATGCCATTATTTACAAACTTCTCAAATCGCACAAACCAATAAATATTATTTATGAAAACAGTTTTACAATTAAAAAAAGTTACCCTATTTGTTAGTACTCTTCTACTCATCTCGCTTGCAGGAGTTCAAAATGCAGCTGCCCAGTTCGATGATGCCGGTGAAATACTACGGTCCGGTACAAACGATGCAAACCTGCTATTGCAGGAATATCTCAAACCGTTTGCGAATGGGTTTGGAGCAGATTTGAATTCCGGATGGATAAACTCTGCACGTCCTTACCGCAAACTTGGATTCGACCTCCGAATCAGTGCAGGAGTTGCTATTGTACCCACGGGTGATCGCAGCTTTAATGTTGATGAACTCGACTTTGAAAATCTGGATCGTGTAGGCGGACCTGCAGAGGCTCAAACTGCTTTTGGCGAAGACGTGGCGGGCCCTGAAATGGGGATTTTTGGAACAAATCCGGTAACCGGATTGCGACAGGAAATTACCCGCTTCACCATGCCAGAAGGAACCGGATATCCGTTTGTACCGGCCCCAATGATTCAGGGAACGGTTGGCATCGTAAAAGACACAGATGTTTCTCTCAGATATATGCCAACTGTAACAGTCGAAGACATCAATACAAGCTTATTTGGTTTTGGCGTTAAACACGGCTTAAACCAGTGGCTGCCTGGCGGTTCTGTTTTACCGGTGGATCTCTCCGTTCAACTGGGTTACACCAAATTGACGTCCGATTTCGGTTTCGAAGTCAATCCTGAAGAAGGTCAGGATATTTACAACCCTTATGCGGGTAACCCAAGCCTGTGGGAAGGTCAGTCTATCGATATGGAAGCAACCGGATTTACCGGTAATATTCTGGTTGGGAAAAATCTGCCAATCATTTCCGTATACGGAGGCATCGGTTTCCAATCTTCAGAAATGACTCTTAACTCTCCGGGTTCCTATCCTGTTACAGTATTTAATGAAGATTATGATCCATTGGACGGCTCTGAGGAAACAAGAGAAAAGATCATCGAACGATTAGATGAGCCGATTAATCTGAGTTTTGACGGATCAAACAGCATTCATGCGTTGGCCGGTTTCAGATTGAGATTATCACTTCTCACTATTTCAGGTTCTTATACGCTGTCCAATTATCCGGTTGCCAATATCGGTGTTGGGTTGAGTTTCAGATAAACAAATCCATTATAAATTTTACTTGATAGCACGGTTTAGGCAACTAAACCGTGCTTTTTTTTGTTAAATAATAGAATTCTGTTGTAGGTTATAAATATATAGGTACAAATCAATCCTACCGTTATGAAATTACTCAAGCCATTCATTATTCTATCCTCCCTTTTCATTTTTTTGAGCTGTGCCAGCAGTGAACCGCGTACCGAAAGTTCAAAGTTTGAATTTGAATATGAAGATCAATCTTACGAAATCGTAGGTTTGATTACTCAGGACGGAGAGTCATTAAATGACCTGGTTCTTCGCGATGGTCGTGAAATTGTATTTTGGGCCAGAGACAACAATCAGGATGGGATGATGGACAAAATTATGAGAGGTGATATATCCCTCGAGAGAGCCAACGAGATTTACAGAGCGGGTATCCGTTTGGCGGATGAAGCCGGGAAATATGAGATGAAACCACATCCAAGAACATTTGAATTTGCTGATGAAAATTACGTTTTCAGTGTTGTTACCGTTCTTGGTGAATCAGGCAATAATTATAACTTGTTTGTAGCTCTAAATATTGAAACTGAGGTAGAAACCGAGATGACCGATTCCAATATGGATGGAACTCTTGATGAAGATCAGTTTGAACAGGAAGAGTTCGTTCAGTGGCAGGATCTCTATTCGAAAGCACTTGAAAGAGGTATGGAGGAAAGAAAAATTCAGCAGACTGATGATGGGTCATACATAGTTCGTGTAAACCCAAGCCTTACCACGGGCTATGTGAGGCAATAAGCTTCATACACAGCTATAAATTCGTTTATAGTAGAACTTCGTTCTTAAATCAACTTGCCATACTGTACTGCGGTAAGTTCCCAGTTACCTCTTTTAGACCAGAAATTTAAATTGGGGACTTAGTTTTGCAGTCACCCGTTAGTGTGCTTCAAGCCAGTTTTCTGCCAGACCCATCTCTACATCAAGCGGTACATCCAGCTGATAAGCTTTCTCCATCAGCGTTTTGATTTTTTCGGGTACATGGTCCCTCTCATCTTCATGAATTTCAAAAATCAATTCATCATGAACCTGGAGAAGCATTCTGGATTTCAGGTTTTCATCCAGCAAATAGTCATGAATATGAATCATTGCCAGCTTGATAATATCTGCAGCTGTACCCTGTATCGGCATATTGATGGCCGTACGTTCAGCGAATCCACGGACATTCCAGTTTTTCGAATTGATATCCGGAATATAGCGTCTGCGCCCCATTAACGTGGAGACATACCCATGCTCCTTCGCATACTCAATCGTATCGTCTATGTATGTTTTAATTCCCGGAAAACGCTCAAAATATTGATCGATCATCTCCTTTCCTTCCGAATTGCTGATCCCCAGGCGGGAAGCAAGTCCGTAGGCGCTTACGCCATAAGGAATTCCAAAATTTACTTCTTTCGCTTTTCGGCGCTGATTTGGCGTTACCTCATCCAGGGAATCCAGGTTAAAAATCTCCTTGGCCGTTCTGGCATGAATATCCTCACCGTTTTTAAAAGCTTCGGTCATGTTTTGATCGCCCGAAATAGAAGCGATCACACGCAGTTCAACCTGAGAATAGTCGGCAGCCAGTAATTTAAATCCATCTTCGGGTACAAATGCTTTTCGGATTTCACGTCCTCTTTCAGTTCGGATCGGAATGTTTTGTAGGTTGGGATTGGAAGAGGATAATCGGCCGGTAGCAGCAACGGTTTGGTTAAAATCGGTATGAATCCGTCCGGTATTTGGATTGACCAATTTTGGAAGAGCGTCTACATAAGTTGATTTCAGTTTCGACAAACTGCGATAATCCAGAACCATAGCCGGAACCTCATACTCATTCGACAACTCAGACAAAACAGCTTCTGATGTTGAGTATTGACCGGTTTTTGTCTTCTTACCTGCCGGTATTTCCATCTTTTCGAACAAGACTTCACCAAGCTGCTTGGGAGAATTCAAATTGAACTCTTCGCCCGTTTTCTCAAATATTTCCTTTTCAAGTTTCTCAATATCACTGTTCAGTTCTTCCGAAAACATCTCCAGCATTTCAACATCGATCTTCACCCCTTTCTCTTCCATATCGCCCAACACTTCAATGAGAGGAAATTCCAGGTTATCAGCGATGCTCAACAGCTCATCCTCTTTCAATTCATCCGCAAAAAGTACATACAGCCGATAGGTGATATCGGCATCTTCACAGGCATAACTTGAGATCTCCTTATAGGGAATATCAGCCATAGACTTCTGATTTTTCCCCTTTCCGATCAGCGATTCGATAGGAACCGGTTCATACTTAAGATATTTTTTCGCTAACGAATCCATTTTCAGGCGCTGATTGGCATCCAGCAGATAAGCAGCCACCATCGTATCAAAAATATCTCCTTTGATTTTAAAACCCGCCCGCTTCAAAATCAGATAGTCAAATTTATAGTTATGAGCGATTTTTGTACTCTCAATGTTTTCAAAAATCGGTTTGAGCAGCTCTTTTACTTTTTCTTGCGGTAATGCATCCTCCACATTCACGGGAATGTACCAGGCCACTTCGGGTTTAGCGCTCAACGATATTCCAACCAGGTTTGCGTTGATGGGATCGGGACTGTCGGTCTCGGTATCAAAACAGATTGCTTTTGCATTCTCCAGCTGCTTTACAACTGCCAGGATATCTTCTTCCGTTACTGCTAAACTGTATAAAACAGCCTCTTCATTTAGAGATCCATTCTCGTTTTCTTCTTCACCGCCTGAACCAAAAAGTGTTCCTTGCCCGCCGGGTTCTTCTCCAAGATATTTTCTTGTCAGCGTCCGAAACTCCATTCGTTTGAAAAAGAGTCCCAGCTCTTTCTTATCCGGTCCTTCCCAAACCAGATCCTCCCACGGCTGTACATCCGGCACATCAATTTTTATACTCACCATCTCTTTGGCGTGCATCGCCTGCTCGGCATATTCAGTCAAACCTGTTCGATGCCTTTTAGATTTCATATTTGGGGCCTGTTCAATCGCCTTCTCCAGCGAACCGTATTTGTTAATCAGCTTTGGGGCTCCCTTTTTACCGATCCCTTTCACGCCGGGAATGTTGTCGGAAGTGTCGCCAATAATCGCCAGAACGTCGATTACCTTTTCCGGTCCCACACCAAAATAATCCTGTACCCCATCTCGGTCGATTACGATAAATCCGCCGTTTTTATTATCCGGCTTGATCATGGTGATATGATCATCCACCAACTGCATAAAATCTTTATCGGGTGTAACAAGGTATACATCCACGTGTTCGGCCTGAGCATTGTACGCAATGGTTCCTATAATGTCGTCCGCTTCGTAACCATCTTGTTCAATATTATCGATGCCGAATTTTTCGACCATCTCTTTGATCAGTGGGATTCCCACCTTAAGTTCTTCTGGCTGCGGTGGACGATTGGCCTTGTAGGTTTCATCAAGATCGTGGCGAAAAGTGGGTGCATGTGTATCCCAGGCAACAGCAATATGTGTGGGCTTCTCCTCTTCCAGAAGTTTCGCAAGGGTATTGGCGAAACCGAGAATGGGTCCGGTTGCGATTCCTTCAGAATTTTTAAGTCGGCTGTTGATAAATGCAAAATGAGCACGATAAGCCAATGCCATTCCGTCGAGTAGATATAACTTCTTTTTCGCCATTTTTTAAGCTTACTTATTTACTATTTTTACCTGAAGATATGATTTACGATGATCAACACAGAATATAGATTCCGATCATTCCAATAAGCGTACAGATATGTCAAAAATCAACTCACTGCTGGTTCCAACTGATTTTTCAAGCAAATCGGATATCGCGATTCGATATGCCTGCGAAATTGCTTCTTACACCGATGCACAGATTCTATTTATGCATGTGATTGAACAACCCTACGATTTTCCATCACGAGTGGAAGAAGTGTTGGAAAGTAAGAAGAAAGAGAGTGCCGATAAATTGGCAAAACTGATCGACGGCCTCCACTCCACTGATGAGTTCCGCCATATCCAGATGAAAGGAACCGTGGAAGTAGGAAATCCGTCCACCATGTTTGTCAATGCCGCAAAAACCGGAAAGTTTGATATGATTATTGTGGGTCTTGGCGGAGAGCACGATCTGAAAAAAGCTCTGTATGGCAGTATCACCAACAACATTCTGCTCGAAAGCCCGATCCCTGTTTTCGCCATCTCCAAGCGGATCGACTACCGGCAGCCGAAACAACTATTTTTTGCCACGGCACTTCGCGAACAGGATATCAAACCGATCAAGCAGATGAAAAAACTTTCCATTGAGCTCGGTGTAAAATTAAGACTGATACATATTGTTGAAAACAAAGGAAAGCGGGAAGAGAAAGGGAAAAAATTTCTGAAAAAACTGCAGAAAGAGCTGAATGATTCGCAGCTAAAAATAGAGTTCTACGAAGACAAGTCCTTTTTTGAGGGAATCACCCGTCTGATCGGCGGTGATCAGCATACCATTCTTGTAACTACGCGCTACAAAAAACGATTTATGGAGTGGCTCATTACCCGCAGTAATGCCCGAGTTTTAGCGCAAATTGTAGCTGTGCCTTTGATTATGATTCCCAATGATGAGTAATTAGCATTAAAAAACCGCTGCTCTTATGAACAGCGGTCTCGTTTCTTTCCTGATATTTAAATTCAGAAGGCTATACGAATTTGATCTTTATTCCCCAGGGCAGGTTCCCCATACAGGTTTATAGCTTTCCTGCAAAATCGCATCCCCTGCTGCAAAATCTACCGGTTCTGTATTAATCAGTTCAACACACCAGTCGGTCAGATTTTGATTGAAGGAGGAGGCATCAAAAAACATACGGTACATATCGGTCACGTTGCTTACGTCCCAGCTGCCTATATCTTGATTGAATGCCCCATTACCATTAAACATACGACTCATATTCGTCACGTTGCTAACATCCCAGCTGCCTATATCCTGATTGAATACATACGCGGCTTCAAACATCTCGCTCATATCGGTCACATTACTTACATCCCAATTTCCAATACTATGGTTAAATTCTTTTGCCACACTAAACATTTGGTGCATATTAGTCACGCTGCTTACTTCCCAGCTGCCAATATCTTGGTTAAAACTTTCTGCCCATAAAAACATTGTACCCATATCAGTAACGTTGCTTACATCCCAATCACTGATATCTTGATTGAAAGAAAGTGCCCCCCTAAACATCTCATTCATATCGGTCACACTACTCACATCCCAATGGCTGATATCCTCGTTAAAATCGGATTCATTCATAAACATATCATTCATTTCGGTTATGCTACTAGTACAGGTTTTTGAAGCATTATCCGGGGTAATCATTTCACGGGTTCGTTTTGTATAAAGTTCATCATTTATATAGCCTATATCACCCACTTCAGCCTCCTTACACATGATTGTAATTCCATTTTCTGCAAGGGAAAAAGCATCAGATGGACAGTTTCCCCATACAGGTTTGTAGTTTTCCTGCAGAGCTGAGCCTGAGGCGAAATCACTTGGTTCAGAGTCTATATTTTCTACACACCATCGCCGAAGATCTTGGTTAAAAGACGATGCTTCATGAAATAAAAACCTCATCTCTGTCACACTACTTACATCCCATTCGCCAAGATCATGGTCAAATGATTCTGCAAGGTAAAACATAGAGTGCATGTCTGTAACACTGCTCACATCCCAGGATCCAATATCCTGATTAAAGGTGGGCATTTCACCAAACATCGACTTCATCGAGGTTACACTGCTCACGTCCCAGTTACCGACATCTTGATTAAAAGTTTCAGCTCCATAAAACATGAACTCCATTTGATTCACATTTTTAACATCCCAATTGCCAATTTTCCCGTTGAATGAAGTAGCATACATGAACATCTCATTCATATTTCGAACATTTTCAACATTCCAGGTTCCAATATCTTGATTGAAAAGAGAAGCGCCTTTGAACATAGAAAGCATATCAGTAGCAGCGCTGACATTCCATACGCTTATATCCTGATCAAAAGAGGATGCATCCATAAACATCGCTCTCATATTTGTAACATTACTTACATCCCATGAACTAATATCCTGATTGAAAGAAGTCGCATCCCGGAACATAGTCCACATCGTTTCGACACTGCTCACATCCCAATGGCTGATATCTTCATTAAAATCAGTCTCATTCCTAAACATTTCATCCATATCAACTATGCCGCTTGTACACGTTGTGGATGCATTTTCGGGGGTAATCATGTCCTGGCTGCGCTTGGTGTACTCTACCCCGTTTACTGTACCTGTATCTCCAATTTCAGCATCCTGACACGTAATCGTGACTTCATTATCAGCCAAAAAGAATGGATCCATCTCTTCAAAATTGGCCGTCAGTGAGTAGTTCTTGTCTGCGGTAAAGGTCAGAGGATTCTCCGAACTCTCCAGGTCGCCCGTCCAGCCAGTAAAGTTATATCCGTCTTCAGCTTGTGCCTGCAGCTCCACTGTGTCTCCCTCTTCGTAGGTTTCACTGTCTGACGGGGTAATTGTACCGGCACCTGATGGGTTAACATCGACCGATACGTTAAAGATTTCAGGTTCCGGCTCCTGCTCTCCGTTTTCCGGTCCGGCCGGTCCCGAATCTCCGCAGGAGATTAGATAAAGTGTAGCTATGAATAATATGATGAATAGTTTTAGTGATCGTTTCATAAATGAAGTAATTTCCCATTTGATTTTAATTTACACATAATTATATGCGTAATGTCTTGGGAAAAATTGTCATTAAATGATTAGCGATCACTTCATATTCACACTTTACGTGCAAATTTTGAGCATTTACTTACTATATTTCAACCGGAATCACTTTCAGTAAATCCGGTAATTAATTACAATTGAACCACAGGTTTAATCACGTATACTTTCTGATAAATACCGTTGATAAAGCAAAAAAGCCTATTACCAAAGTACAATGTGATCAGGTATACCAGATTTTCAATCTATGCTATTTTCTACAAATTGATCCACGGTCAGGTTTAAGAGAGATTTATTTACCTGCCTGCAAGCTCTTTAAGCTTCGCGATCTCTTCTGACCAGCGCTCCGTATTTGGAGTTTCCAGAATCATTGGAATGCCGTTAAATCGTTCATCCTTCATGATCAACTCAAATGGAGTCCAGCCTATGAATCCATCTCCCAGACTGTCGTGCCGATCCACTTGAGTACCCAGCTCTTTTTTTGAATCATTCAGATGCATCGCCATCAGTTTGTCGAATCCAATGATCTTCTCAAACTGTTCAAAAGTATCATAGAAACCCTCTTCTGTTGAGATATCGTATCCGCCGGCAAAAGCGTGCGCCGTATCAATACAGACGCCCACCCGTTCCCGGTTATCTACCTGTTCCATGATTTCAGCAAGATGCTCGAATCGGAAACCCATGTTGGTTCCCTGACCTGCTGTATTTTCAATGACCGCTTTGGTAAACCCGGTTTGATCTAGCGCTATGTTGATCGACTCTGCAATTCTGGACAAACACTCCTTTTCAGATATCTTTTTGAGGTGGCTGCCCGGATGAAAATTCAACAGCTTTATGCCAAGCTGTTCACACCGCTGAAGCTCAATTAAAAAGGCATCTCTCGACTTTTGAAGCTTCGCTTTTTCCGGGTGACCAAGATTAATCAAATAGCTGTCGTGAGGAATAACTGCATCCATAGAATAGCCAAACTTCTCACATTCGCTCTTAAATCCTTCAATATTTTCCTCTGTCAACGGTTTAGCCTTCCATTGGCGCTGATTTTTGGTAAAGAGTGCAAAACCGGTAGCTCCAATCTCGTGAGCTCTTTGAGGTACATTTTCAACACCGCCTGCCGCACTTACATGTGCTCCAATAAACTTCATTTTCTTTGATTCTTTTTGATATTTCAATTTCCGACCAAGATAATGATGTAAGAAGTGAGAATACAGGAGATTGAATGGTGATTTAAAATCACACCATCAACTTTAAAACGGTTACAAAATTCTTTTCCCTGCTTTTTGTATACTATTTCGAAATTCAAACTAACAAATGTTCTGCAGATGAAATTTAAAGTCCCGCATACGCTTGTCCTTCTTTTCTTTTTGATGATCTTTGCCCTGGTGCTCACCTGGACGATCCCATCCGGAGAGTTTCAAACGGAATTGACAGAGCAAAGTCGTGAAATGGTTGTTCCGGGCACGTTCACAGAAGTGGACCAGAAAGAGAGGCTCTCTCCACTCTCGCTATTCACAGTTGTGCCTCGTGCTTTAGCTGATGCCCAGGGAATTATTTTCTTTGTACTGATTATCGGAGGAGCCTTAGCAGTGGTTCGGGAGACCGGTGCTATCGATGCACTTCTCGGTAAATTGATCAATCGCTACGGGGACCGTCCCTTTCTGCTGCTGTTTTTTGCCATGTTTGCCTTTGCTGCGGCATCGGCCACGCTGGGTATGGCAGAGGAATACATCCCCTTTGCCGTTATTTTGATATCGGTCTGTGTAGCACTCAGGCTGGATGCCATTACTGCAATTGGAACAATGGTGATCGGGTATGGAATCGGATATGGAATTGCCCTGATGAATCCTTTTACCCTTCTTGTAGCGCAGGAAGTTGCCGAACTTCAACCGGCATCCGGAATTGAGTACCGGGCCATTCTTTCAGTTCCCTTTTTAGCCGTTGGTTTTCACCATGTGTGGAGTTACGCCCGGAAAGTTCAGAGAGATCCTGCAAACAGCCTGATGGTTGGTGCAGTTGCCACACCGGCTTCCAAAGGACAGACAACCTACCCCGAAATGACACGTCGGCATATGGGAGTACTTATCTCAACTTTTGCGGCCCTGGTGCTCCTGGTTTTTGGAATCTACCAATATGCATGGTACCTGGTTGAACTGGGTGCAATGTTCTTTGCACTCGCTATTGTGGTGGGAATCATTTCCAAACTAAGCATGAATGAAACAGCAAAAGTATTTGGGAAAGGTGCTTCCGAATTGACAGCAACAGCTCTGTTGATCGGTTTTGCCCGTTCCATCGCCCTGCTTCTTGAAGACGGAGAAGTGCTGCACACAGTAGTTAATGCTTTAGCCACTCCCCTCTCATCCGTCGGGGCAGAATTCTCAGCAGTGGGCATGCTTTTCATCCAGAGCATTTTGAACTTTTTTATCCCCTCCGGAAGTGGTCAGGCTTTTGTGACCATGCCGTTAATGGCCCCGATTGGTGATCTGGTGGGAGTATCCCGCCAAATCTCCGTTCTCGCCTTTCAGTTTGGCGATGGTCTGATGAACATGATAGTCCCCACCAATCCCGTGTTAATGGGAATCCTCGGTCTGGCCGGAATTTCCTACGACCGGTGGTTCAAATTCATCGCCCCACTGATTGTAAAACTCCTTATTCTTGCTTCGATCGCCCTCGTCGTGGCAGTTTGGATTGGATACTCGTGAGAACGGTATACGGCTTACGGTTTACGGTCTCCGTCAGACCGCTCCACGCGGTCAGACGGTTGATGAAATGGAATTCAGGCTTCAGGCTACGGGCTACGGGCTACGGGCTACGGGCTACGGGCTACGGGCTACGGGCTACGGGCTACGGGCTACGATGGCAAGATTGTAATTCATATCCATTATAACCAATTGTAATTGTTTGTTATAACCACACTAAATGTCTCAAAATCCTAACCGATTAAAGAGAAAGTTCAACCTCTTCTTTTCAAAGAATGAATTAGAAATTTTCCGAATGGAGAAATTCATATCGATGAAAGATCAATCTACTGTTACATAATTTTCTTTGACTTCATGCTTAATATTTGATTAAATAGAATCATACTTACGCTGCACAAAGAGGTTAAAATGAATACCAGCCAACGATTTGATCCTCACCCTTTATTACAGCCATTGATTCAAATGGTTTTGGTTAAAGGAGTCATGCCCTGGAATGAAAACTCCAAAAAGATCTATTCTTATCCTCCCACTCCCGTTCACTGTATCATCTTCTATCTAAACAGCCCGATCAGAGCCAGGAAAGTGGGTCAACATTCATTTGATAGACAACCTGCCTGCGTAGTGGTAGGTCCGCAGCTCACACCGGTTGACATCGAACTATCAAAGGATCACCGCGCAGTGATGATTGGATTTCAACCCGGGGGACTCTTTCGTTTTCTGGGGATACCGATGACGGAGATGTTTGATGATGGTGTTGACGGTTTTAATATCCTTGACAAAGATATCCGCAGTTTGATTGATGAATTGAGGGAAACCGTTCAACCCGAACAGATCAATGCCAAAGTGCAGATGTACCTTTTGAAGAAGATGCAAGAGGCTCACGAAATTATTCCATTTGACCGGGCTCTTCAGAAATTGCAAAAAACCGGTGACAGTTACTCTATGGATGATGTGGCCGGCGATGCTTGTCTAAGTTTGAGACAGTTTCAACGAAAATGCCATGAACGGCTTGGAATGAATCCAAAACTGTATGCACGCATTGCACGCTTTTCTAAAGCCTACAGCATGTTCGAGGCAGATCAGCAACTTACATGGGCTCATATTTCTCATCAATGCGGTTATTTTGACCAAATGCATTTTATCAGGGATTTCAAAGAATTTGCTGGAGTTACACCCGGCATGATGAGTAAGAAACTGGAAAACAGCAGCCTTACATTTCAGGCTCCAATGGGTATAGGTTAAAATCATTGGTTGGTTAACATCGTTTGCAAAAAATACATAGCCACAAAAAACCCTCGTGTTATTTTTTTCTCTTCTTGCCATTGTGGCAAAATAAAATCACTTATAAGATGTCGCTTTTTTACTATCGGGTGACGGGGTACTCATCTTAACTTTTCATAGTCTTCTTTTAACATTCACCAATATTTAAGACTATGAAACACTTAAACCTATTATTCAGCCCAATAACTGATCACACCAAGGCAAACTATTCAAAAGTAGCAATGGCCCTACTCGGTTTTATGCTTTTTGCATCCATATCATGCGGAGTTACCGACAGTCAGGATGACGTTTCAGATTTAGAGCAGGCAAAAATCTTGTTTGAACAGCTGACGCAAGATCCGGACAATGTAATCATTAACTTTCCGGACGATGACCCCGGAATTCCTATCTACGCGCGTGTAGGACCTATTCTAAATCAATTCTTTGTATCTGAAGGACAACTGGTAATTCCTTTTTACAGAGCTCCTGAATGTATTTCGGATAGCTTCAATTTCTTATCCTATTACGACCCTCCTGCAGCGTTTGGTTGTGAGTTAACTGTAGAGGGTGAATTTGTAATCGAAGCAGATGCAGAGCAGGGAAGTTTCCCCATCATGGCCCATACCGTGGGTTCGCAAGTACCCATTTGGATTGTTGACTGGTCTGAATTTCAGAATTTATTAGAAAGTGAATCCGTTACACTTCCCGATATTGAGGCATTAAACCCGATAAAAGGAATTGCGCAGCAATATGAAGAGTATCTATCTCCCCGCATGGATAAGCATGAAGTAATCATTGAAGCCGCCGGAATCATTCCGGAAACAGACCAACAGTTTACATTTAACCTTACCCATCGGTCGGACCAAATCGAACAGATATCTCTGGTGATTGAATAGAATTAAATCCGGTCAGATTCATATTGTTGAATCATGACCGGGCGTGCCTGATGAAGCGAATTGGATTTAGCTATGTATAACAGGCTTCAGGCTTCAACGGCAAGATTGTAGTTCAAACAATATTATAACCAATTGTTTTTCTAATGAAGTTTAAGTTTAAACTTCAAATCAGTAATTCCTTACTACATCCAGTACCTTCTTCAGGTCTTGATCATCTACCTGAAAGTGAAAAGTAGCGCGAATGGTTTTGGGTCCGAAGGGAATCATCACAACTCCTTTCTCTTCAAACTCTTTCAACACATCCACAGCCGCTTCATCGACTGTGTCAAAAATCACAATGTTACTTTCTACAGTATTCAGGTCGATCCTAAATTTTGGATTCTCTGAAACGGCTTCTGCCAATTGTTTCGCCCGCTGATGATCTTTTGTCATCAGAGGAAAATGATTTTCAACCGCGTAGTCGGCGGCCGCGGCGAGTAGTCCGACCTGACGCATTCCTCCTCCCCACATTTTTCTCAATCTACGCGCTTTCTTAATATGATCTTTCGACGCCAGCATCATCGATCCGACCGGAGCTCCCAACCCTTTACTGAAGCAGATTGATATGGTATCGGCAACAGAACCGAAAAATTCGGGATCAATTCCGGTAGCCGTCATTGCATTCCAGATGCGAGCACCGTCTAAGTGGAAATAGAGACCGTGCTCATCAGCCAGGTTGCTCAGTTCAATCAGCTCCTCTTTGGTATAGCAGGCTCCTCCCCCTTTGTTTGTGGTATTTTCCACGGCAATCACCCGTGTATGCGGGTCCCAGTCGTTGTACGTTCTGATTGCAGATTCTGCCTGCTCCCGATTGATTTTCCCACGTTCGCCTTTTATCGGCCGAATCTGTACGGATGACAAATGAGCGGCAGCTCCTGATTCGTAGTTAAAAATATGCCCCAGATCATCTATAATAATCTCATCCCCGGGCTGAGTAAGCACAGCCACACAGAGCTGGTTGCTCATTGTTCCGCTGGGCACGAATAGTCCCGCCTCCATGCCAAACATCTCCGCCATCTTTTTCTCAAAGGCGTTTACAGTAGGATCGGATGCAAAGACATCGTCTCCCACCTCTGCCTCGGTCATAAATTTCAACATTTCGGGAGTCGGTTTGGTGACGGTATCACTGCGGAGATCGATCATGTATTTAGATAAATTTTTTAAAATTGAAAATTGACCTGACAGCGTACCGACGCAAGGAGGTTCCTGTCAGCGTCTAATAATTTATGTTATCGGTCTAGTCAGGGTCTGAAACAAATTATCATTAAATAGAAATAAAACATTTTTGGTAACACACCCCTCGAATGGTGAACCGCGTTTTGCGCTTTCACCAGTTCATTTCCCCTCTCCAGAGGGGACTATTTACATCTCCTCTTGAGAGGAGACAGAAGATAATGCGTTTAGCATTAGCTTCAGAGGTGTGTTCCTACAATACCTGATTCAACTTCATTGTAAAAGAAATTTTATCATGAGTTTCATTATCAAGTAACACACCCCTTGTTCAACAGAGACGGCTTCGCCACTCTGTTTTCACTTACCCCTCTCAAGAGGGGAGTTTACTACCTCTCCTCTACAGAGGAGACAGAATCCGCATTGTTCAACGGAGCATTCAGAGGTGTGTTCCTGCCAAATTCAGAATGACTGCGTCACCAAAATTTAGCTATGAATCAGTATACCCCTCGACGGCTTCCGCAGCCACTCCCCTCAAGGGGAGATTTTCAAAATTTAAACCTCCAAGATTTCGAAAACCTTGGAGGTTTATTAATTATCTAATCATACTTAAAAAATCCTTCGCCGGTTTTGTCGCCAAGTTTTCCGGCATCCACCATTTTTACCAGCAGCGGAGCAGGACGATATTTCGGATCTTTGAATCCATCATATAGAACATTCAAAATATCGAGACAGACATCCAGACCGATGAAATCGGCTAGTCGAAGGGGGCCCATCGGGTGCGCCATTCCAAGTTTCATCACCTCATCCACGTGCTCGGGTTTAGCCACGCCTTCGTGAACGCAGAAGATCGCCTCATTAATCATTGGCATCAGTACACGGTTCGATACAAATCCCGGGAAATCGTTAGCCGGAACAGGATACTTACCCAGCTTTTTGGAGGTTTCCATAATCTTGTCGGTCACTTCGTCGGCAGTCTCCAAACCGTTGATCACCTCAACCAGTTTCATCACAGGTACCGGATTGAAAAAGTGCATCCCTATAAATTTCTCAGGCCGTTTGGTCACAGCCGCCAGTTTTGTAATAGAAATGGATGATGTGTTACTTGCCAGAATTGCGTGATCCGGTGCATTGGCGTCAATCTCAGTAAAAATCTTCTTTTTCAGCTCAAACACTTCTGGTACAGCTTCAACAACCAGATCCACATCTTTTACACCAACTGCAATATCCAGGTGCGTCTGAATTCGCTCAAGAGTTGCTGTTTTATCAGCTTCCGAAATTTTCTCTTTCGTCACCATCCGGGTCAGGTTCTTGTCGATGGTATTCAGTGCTCGTTCTGCAAACTCTTTTTTTGTCTCTACAAGGTTCACATCGTAGCCGTTCATGGCAAAAACATGAACAATACCGTTACCCATGGTTCCACCACCGATAACTGCAACTTTTTTAATCTCACTCATGGTATAGCTCCTTTTTCAATTATTTGATTTTAAAATGAATCGATATTCTCCAATAAAGATAAGAAAAGAAGAAACCTCTGTTTAGAGATGAAAGACTTTTCTTACTCAAGACGTATATCCGTCCCACTTTAAATAGCATTTCATATGGCTTTGAGAGTATGTATTTTGAACGGAATTTTCAATCTATACCGGCAAAACTTTCCAATTCTTTACAGACAACTATGAGAACATTTCTAAAAATCTTGCTCTTACTGCTCTTTCTGATTGCCGGTTTTGCCATTATAGGTACCTACTGGACGTTTTATAAACCCCTGCCCGACTACTCCGCAACTCTTTCTCTGAATGGATTAAACAATCCGGTTGATGTACACTGGGATCCATATGGAGTACCCTATATCTACGCCGAATCGGAAGAAGACTTGTACTACACCGCCGGATATATCCATGCACAGGAGAGGCTCTGGCAGATGACTCTTCAGCAACTAGCTGCTGAGGGCCGTTTTGCTGAATTTTTGGGTGAAGATTTAGTGGAGCTGGATAAATATCAAAGAGCCCTCGGATTCTGGGAAACGGCGCAGCGAATTGAAGATGAGGCGTCACCGGAAATGGTTCGCCTGATTCAAAAATATACAGATGGAGTGAATGACTACGCGAGGGAGAACGCCCGTGATCTTCCCATAGAATTCACCCTGCTCGATATGGAACCGATAGAGTGGACATCGACCCATACATTTGCTGTAACCCGCTTGATGGCGTGGGATCAGAATATCTATTGGTGGAGCGAACTGGCCTACGCCTCCCTGGAAGAGAAACTAGAGCCGAATCGGTTGCAGGAGCTGTTTCCTGAGTATAGCGACCTTTATCCCACCACACTGGATGATAACCAAAGCCGAACCATTGCGTCTTCCATCATGCCTGTTCTCTCAATCGAACAGAAACGACGCTCACTTCTATCTATGGAGGGCTCTCAGTGGGGAAGTAACGCCTGGGCCGTAAGCGGAGAAAAATCGGAAGGTGAAATGCCCATCCTTGCAGGAGATCCGCATATGGGGTTGAGTATTCCCGGTTTTTGGTTCGAAATGCACTACAATACACCCAATCAGTCTATTACCGGTGCATCCATTCCCGGAGCTCCGTTCATCATTCTGGGGAATAACGATCACATGGCGTGGTCAATTACCAATATGATGGCTGATGTACTTGATTTTTTTGTAGAGCAACCCGATCAGGATAACCCCGGCCGATACATAGTAGACAGTAACAGTGAAAACCCTGAAACTGAACCATTCCGGTATCGAAATGAATTAATCAAGGTAAAAGATGGGGATGATGTTCTGTTTCGTGTTCGACATACCCAAAATGGACCGGTCATAAGTGACCTCTACGATAGCGACGAACTTTTAGGTGATCAACTGGTTTCTGTGGCATGGACGGGGCATGAAGTGAGTCAGGAAGGAGAAGCTGTTTATGATATGAATCGTGCTACAAACATCGACCAGTTTGAGGAGGCCGTGCAAAAATTCAAATCTCCTGCAATGAACTTTACATATGCTGATAGAGATGGAAATATAGCCCTTTTCAGTGCCGGGAATATTCCGATTCGCGATTACAATCCACTGCTCTTCAGGCGCGGTGATGATCCCTCCTACCGGTGGAACGGCCAAATACCATTCAACGAACTTCCTCAGCTCAAAAATCCGCCATCCGGGTTTGTGGCTCACGCAAACAATAAGCTTCATACAGATAGCTACAGGCACTATATTGGATCGTTCTGGGCACCACCATCACGCATTTCACGAATCAGCCGCTTTTTGGAGGGAGCTGATTCATTGTCAGTTCTGGATATGCAACAACTCCAATTTGATGCTTTTTCTGACCACGCCCGCGAAATTACTGAAGAGATTCTCCCCATACTTCGATCAGATTCGGAGAACGATTTTTCAACAGTACTGACTTATCTCGAAAACTGGGATTACAACTACCATCCAAACTCTACGGCAGCCTCCATTTTTGATCTCTTTTTTCTGAACGTAAGCCAAAATACGCTCACGGATGATATTGGTGAAGAGGCGTATGAAGCTCTAATCTCCCTGAATTATCTACCCATTCAGATAATGAGTCGTCTGTTAACGTACGACAGCAGGTTTTTCGATGATATCCAAACAGAGGAAACCGAAAGCCGCGAAGATCTGGTCAGGCAAAGCATGCTGGAAACCATCTCTCAGCTGGAGGAGGAGTTTGGTGATGAAGCCATAAACTGGCGATGGGAAAATGTAAATCAAATCAGTTTGAAACCACCACTTTTTACCGAAGCTGCCGAAGCACCCGATGCTCCGGGAATTCTTCGTGTGATTGTGAGTAATCTGATGAGTAAAGGCCCATATCCGGTTCGAGGAAATGCGATGACCGTAAATAAAGCGCAATATAGCTGGGACAACCCGTTCCAGGTGAACCTGGGTCCCTCCATTCGAAGAATCATCGACTTTTCTTCACCTGGAAGATCTCTTTCCGTACTTCCAACAGGACAATCCGGAAATCCTTTGTCCACGCACTATGGCGATCAAACGGATATGTGGCTGGAGGGAAGATATCGCTATATTTATCGCGACAGTACATTTTTCCAACAAACAAGCTATCAGACAATGCACTTGCTGCCATTGCGTTAAGCAAACTACAAACCATCTATTTTCCGTACCCTATTTGCTAATTTAAACTTATGATGTTTACAACAAATACAGGTTCTCTTTATCATCGCTCAACACCATTCTTACTGCTTCTCACTCTGGCACTTATATTTTCATCCTGTAAAACATCAGAACCGGAATCATATCGAAGCGCAGCTGAAATACCGCCCCTTCCTGAACCTGAAGAAGAGATAGTTGCTGAAGATCAACCCGTTGCCGAGCCAACGGATATCGATTCACTTCTTCAAGAGATGACACTCGAAGAGAAAATCGGACAACTGTTCGTTTCACCTGCTTATGGACGATTTACAAACAATAAGGATCCACAATACATCCGCCTGAAACGGTTAATTGAAAACTACCATCTGGGCGGAATCATATTCATGCAGGGTGATGTCTATGGACAAGCGATGCTGACGAACAGATTGCAGGATTACTCCAAAATTCCACTTTGGATTGCACAGGATATGGAGTTTGGCGCAGCTATGAGAGTCAGCGGTTCCACACGGATCACTCCAGCCATGGGGGTTGCAGCAACGGGTGACCCGGCTAATGCATATCTGAAGGGAAAAATTACGGCCAGGGAAGCTCGTACGCTGGGGGTAAATCAGATTTTTGCACCGGTGCTGGATGTAAACAACAACCCCGAAAATCCGGTCATCAATGTTCGCTCCTTCTCTGCCGATCCGGCAATGGTTTCGCTTTACGGACAGTACATGATTGACGGTATTGAAAGCGAAGGCGTAATGGCTACCGCAAAACATTTTCCCGGTCATGGTGACACGGATGTCGACTCCCATCTCGCGCTGCCGGTAATACATCACGACTTTTCCCGGATTGATTCACTGGAATTGCGACCTTTTCGGGAGACCATCAACAACGGGTTGCGTAGCGTGATGAGCGCTCATATTGCCTATCCAAACATCAGTAGAAATGGAGATATGCCCGGTACGATGGATGAATCCATCCTAAACGATATTTTAATCGACTCACTTGGATTTGAAGGACTGATTGTAACTGACGGACTCGAAATGAAAGGGATTGCCGATCATTATTCTCCGGGCGAAGCGGTAATCTATGCACTAAAAGCCGGAGTGGATATGATGCTCATCAGTCCGGATGAAATGTCGGCAATTAATGAGTTGAAAATAGCCGTGGAACAAGGTGAGGTAGCTGAAGAACGAATTGACCGTTCCGTCCGAAAAATTTTACAGCTAAAGAAAGAGCAGGACGCTTTTTCAAATCCAAGAGTAGATCTGCAGAATCTAAGCAGTTCCATCAACACCCCGGTCTATCAAAGTATTGCAGATCGAATTGCGAGAAATTCAGTAACGATTCTCAAAGATTCAGAAAATATTCTGCCTATCCGGGAAGTGGATCATCTGAATATTTTAGCGGTCGCTTTAGCTGATGACGAGTCCGGTTCAACGGGAAGTTCTTTTGCCCGCGAACTTCGGAAATATCACGGAAACGTGAACTTCCACGTTCTCGACCGCAGAACAAGCCTGGAAGAGAAAACTGAAATACTTGAAGCGGCAGACGATGCAGACCTCATTCTGATCGGCTCATTTATTATTGTGCGATCTCACCAGCCGATTCAGGTTCAGCCCGAACAGCTTCAATTTTTACGGCAACTGATCAGCCGGCCTATACCCTCCGCATTGGTCGCCTTTGGCAACCCCTATGTATTAAGAGATCTGCCCAATACTGATGCACACGTGATGGCCTGGTCATCCAATGCCAATCAGGTTCGACAAACCGTACCGGCTCTATTTGGAGCCTCTGAGGTTGCTGGTAAACTTCCTATCAATATTCCCGGAATGTATGAGATTGGCGATGGATTAGAGTTCAATCAATCCAATATTCGATTCGACTCACCCGAATCTGCCGGAATGAGTACAGAAAAGCTGCTTGAACTGGATATGGTTATGCAGGAAGCGATTAATGACTCTGTTTTCCCCGGTGGCGTTGTAGGTGTGATGAGAAAAGGCGTGATGGTTTGGCAGCAGGGATACGGCTATCACGATTATGATAAAACCCGAAAAGTAGCAAACGACGATGTTTACGATCTCGCATCTCTGACCAAAGTGATTGCGACCACTACGTCGATGATGAAACTGGTAGATGATGGGCGATTAGACGTACAGGACCGAGTCGCAAAATATATCCCCGAATTTGATACCGACGATAAACGGGAAATTACCATCGACCAGCTTTTAACTCACACATCCGGATTGCCGGCATTCCAGGTCTATGTGGATGAATTAAAAACTCGCGAAGAGATTGTTCGTGCCGTTCGCAACGAGCCTCTGGTCAATAATCCCGGTGAGGAATATGTGTACAGTGACCTGGGTTTTATCCTGCTTGCCGAAATCGTTGAAGAAGTTTCCGGGCTCCGGATTGATCGGTATGTGCGAAATAACTTTTTCTACCCTATGGGAATGAAATCCAGCTTCTTCAATCCCCAAAAAACCGGACGGTGGATTAGCAATCGAATACCTCCAACTGAAATTGACACCACCTACCGAGACGGTTTGGTTCAGGCTGAAGTGCATGATGAACGCGCCTGGTTTATGGACGGAGTGGCGGGTCATGCAGGACTTTTTTCTTCTGCTGACGATCTCTCCAGACTTGCATACTTGCTGTTGAATAACGGACAGTTTGGAGGCAGAGAATATCTAAAGCCGGAAACCATTAAAACATTTACAGAGCGCCGATCTCCCATCAATCAAAGAGCCTATGGATATGATCGGAAAAGTGATGGTTTTAGCACCGCAGGTGAGCTGACAGGCCCTAACTCATTTGGTCACACCGGTTTTACCGGAACAAGTTTCTGGATCGATCCTGACGAAGAAATTGCTATCATTATACTGACGAATCGCGTACATCCTTCTCGTACATACGGGAGTACAATCAGCAGAGTTCGTGCAAAAATTGCTGATGCCGTGATGGAGGCAATCGAGCATTAAACGTGTTAAACTAGTATGAGTAACTACGCACCCTATTCACACAGCGAAGAGTACTGCCTTGTAGAAGGAAAATCGGGTCTGTTTTATCCCGGAGTCAGAGTAGAAAATATCTCCTTTCCGCTTACAATTTCAGCAGTACACGGTGCAATTTGCAGCTGTTTAGCCAATGGGGATCAGCCGGTGTCAATTTATCAGGATGAACCGCATTCAGAACTTCTTGAATTTTGGATTGGAGAGTTTAATACCAAACGACTTAAATCTTTACAGGACTCGCCAACTCTGTTCGACCCTTTGCTGCCGCGTGGTTCAGATATAAATAATACCCTTAAAGAGTTAGCCAAAAATTGCGTCATTCCCCATTCGAATTTCCCTGTGACCGCTCTGCTGGAAACTCCTGACGGATACATCCCCGGAGTGAACGTAGAAGTAAGCGCATGGAGCCTCGGACTCTGTGCAGAGCGCACAGCCATTCACCGGGCCATTACTGCAGGATATGGAGACAATCTGGGACGTCTGCATATCTACGCGCCCAAAGGAGACTTCAGCAGCCCATGCGGTGCCTGCCGTCAGGTAATGGCAGAGTTTATGCCAAGAGAAAAGGTTGTGCTCCATCATGGAAACCAAACATCATCCTCACATTTTGTAAAAGATCTCCTGCCGTACGGATTTACCGGCAGTACATTAAAAAAGATAAAATGAATTTTTTAGCAGTACTTGATTACGAACATTTAGACAATGGAATGTTTCTCACCGCTTTTGCAAGGTCACTGGCCCAAAAAAAGGAAAGCGGCATCATCATTCATAGCGACAGTGAATATACCGATCGGTTGATTCAAACCGGCATGATGCGCGAAGATGCCCGCCTGAGAGCCATTAAGGATCTCAACCACCGGCTGATTGCACTCTTTGCTGACCAAGGAGTTTCAACCATTGGTGTGAATGGTTACCAAAAATCACTGATTCAGATCAAGGATGATCAGATTTATATTAACCGAGATCAGGTTCACCGATTTCCGTCTCAGCCGATGTTGCTGATATCCGGACTGGCCGAAGATCTGTCATCAAAATCACCAACGGCGCTGTCGCTTCCCGATATGGCTCTCTCCTTCCAGAACCATTTTAACATTAATGAAATCACTCTCTTTAGCATGGATGAGAGCAGTTCTTTTATTAAGGGAGACTTTCCAATGGACATCATCCCATCTGAAAAAGATCAGGATTTCCTGGAAAAGCATATTCCAAAAAGTTTCAGGGGATTCAACAAAAAAGTAAAATTAAGTACTCCTGATACTTTCTGAGATAATAATCAGCTTTAATAAACAGGTTGATCTACGCATTGATACACAGGATGTTATACGAATAGGTTAATATTAAAATACCGTTTATCTCCTCAATAAATGTGAACTTATTGGGAGAGTAACTTCTGTGGAAATCCCGGTTTAAAATCAGAAAATGGGGTTTAATTTAAAATAAAACAGGAAAATCTGATTTTTTATTTGCCCATTTACCAACGGTTACATAGTTTTGTATCGAATTCCAGCAATAAATTTGCATTAACGTTAACTAACTAAAGGAGTTATAATGAGCAGAATCGAACAAGTTAAAAACATGGTTGCTGAACTGGAAGACGACATGAATAAGTTTTACGAGAAGGGAAATAAAGCAGCCGGAACAAGAGCGCGTAAGCAATTGCAAGAGCTCAAAAAAGTTTCTCAAGAAATTCGTCTTGAAATCCAGGATATGAAAAATTCCGGTAAGGTTTAAAAAAGCCTTTTATTGACGATTTAAAGCCGCTTTTTTGGAGCGGCTTTTTTTATTTAAAAAAAGTTCAAAAACTTTTGAACATCGCTTGACATAGGTTACATCAACCTCTTATATTTGTGCCCGTTCGATACAAACAAACGTATTGAACAACTGTCATTCCTCGGTAGCTCAGTGGCAGAGCAGTTGACTGTTAATCAATTGGTCGTAGGTTCGAATCCTACCCGGGGAGCACAAAGCCGATCAACGTAAGTTGGTTGGCTTTTTTTGTTTTATGAAATACTACCTTTACATACTCCAATCAAAAGTCAAAGAAACCTACTATGTAGGAATGTCCAATGATCCGGACAGACGACTTCACTTTCATAATACAGACAATAGAAAAGCACACACCAGTCGATATCGTCCATGGAAGATCGCTTATTCACATCCTTTAGAATCAAAAAAAGAAGCTATAGCAGCAGAAAGCAAGGTAAAAAGCTGGAAAAGTAAGAAGATGATCCGGCTGCTTATTGAAGATGTAATTAACATTGAAGATTATCTATAATCTGGCAGAGCAGTTGACTGTTACTCCGACAGCTGTCGGAGCGTAGGTTCTCCCGAAAACTTTCGGGACTACCCGGGGAGCCACTTATACTTAATGTGCGAACATTGATTTTTTCAGAGTTCGCATTTTTTATTTCAACCCACTCCAACTCTATCTCTTTTTCTGTAATGTAAGGTTCGCCAAAAGATTAGCTCATATCAATTAGAACACGAATAACTCATTGGTTTCTTGAAAAATTCTCTTGGTGAGGCCGCGCGGTTAGTTGCCGGTGGCCTCTGCCCTGATAAAATAGTTGTCATAAATATCGGGTAATCTCATCTCAATCCTTGCAGTCTTGCCCTTAAACCATGTTTTGACTGCATTGCTTTTTTTATTACACTCTTTAATACAGTTTACAATTCACCTGTAAGGGAGAACAGGGCATGGATCTATATGAACTGCAATTATCGAATCCTGAACTATTTCCACAGTTTTCTTTAAAAGACACTTTGGTTTTATACTATAATTGTCCGCAGCGAGACAAGATAATGCAGCTCTACTCCAAGCATATACAGATTCACTTTACTTTAAGTGGGAAACGGATTCAGAAGCACGGTAATCACAGATGGGTGTTCAGCCCAAAGAAAGGCGGGCTTTTAAAAAAATGTGCTTTTTTACAGGAACTTCCTGCCGACTATAGTGGATGGGAGACCATGGTATTCTATCTGAAAGATGACTACCTGCGGTCTGTATTTGAAGAGTTCAGGCCATATTTATCCATGAGCGGTTTACCTGAACCGAATAAAGTAATGACCGAAATGTTCGAGATTGACGAACAGATCAGGAGCTGCTATAAAAGCTTTCTCCCCTATTTTGGAAATACCAAGCCACTGCCTGAAACACTCCTTGAAAGCAAATTCAAAGAGCTGCTCTTTAATATTTTCTCCCACCCCGATAACAAACACATTCTCGCATATATTCTGAAAATCGTTGATCGCTATCAAACCCCGGTTTGGGAAGTGATGGAAGAGAACTTTATGTTCGATCTGAAGATTCAGGATTATGCCAATATTGCCAATCGAAGTTTATCCACGTTTAAACGGGATTTTAAAAAGCACTATCAAACCACCCCGGGAAAATGGCTTGTAAACCGTCGGCTTCAAAAGGCAAAAGCCTTTTTGGAGACAACCGATAAACCGATCAGTGATGTGGCCTATGAGTGCGGGTTTAAAAACAGGTCACACTTCAGCAGAGTATTTAAGAAAAAATTTAATTCCTCTCCTTCTCACTTTCAGAAACACTCAACGAACTAAAATAATGATGATTTTTTGATGTAAAATATACTTTCACCAGGAATACCTATGGACCTGTATGAAGCGCAAATATCGAACCCGGATCTGTTTCAACAATTTTCGTTGAAAGACACACTTTTTTTGCATTATTCCTGCCCTCAGAGAGAAAAAGTTCTGCAACTCTATTCTAAGTACATTCAGTTTAATTTTACTCTGAGCGGGAAACGAATTCTGAAACAGGGAAGTGACAGATGGGTGGCTAACCCGGATAACGGTTTAATCATCAAAAAGTGTGCTTTTATGCAGGAATTACCAGACGATTACGAAGGATGGGATGTGCTTATTTTTTACCTGAGAGATAACTATCTCAGATCCTTATTTGAAGAATTCAGACCGCATTTATCCCTGACAGACTTGCCGGAGCCAAATAAAATTATGTTTGAACCATTTGCAATTGACGAGCACATCAGAAATGGTTATCAAAGTTTTATACCCTACATCCTCGAGAATAAAACTCTGCCAGACAACGTATTTGAAAACAAATTCAAAGAATTACTTTTCAACATTTTATCCCACCCGCAGAACAAACACATACTGGCATACATCCAAAGGATTACAGAACACTATCAGGCTGCAATTTGGGAGGTCATGGAGGCCAATTACATGTATGATTTAAAAATCCAGGACTTCGCAAATATTGCCAATCGAAGCTTATCCACGTTCAAACGGGAATTTAAAAAGCATTACAAAACTTCTCCCGGAAAATGGCTCACAGACAGACGTCTAAAAAGAGCAGAAAGTATGTTGCGTTCCGGAAATAAATCCATCAGTGAAGTGGCCTTTGATTGCGGATTTAAAAATTCGTCGCACTTCAGCAGAGTGTTCAGGGAAAAATTCAGCCTCTCTCCTTCCCAGTATCAGAAAAACTGGACCAATAAGTAAAGATTTTGAACTTCTGAGTAAAACCTGAATCTCAGGAATCTATTATGTTGCGTTTAGGCAGTTTACACGTCACAGACACTTTCTGCGATAAAACAGATGGTTGATTTTAGTTTGTATCTCTCTGTGATACGTAATCTGAAACACTAAAACTTCTAATCCTGATTGTGATGAACACTTTATTTAAAATTTTTCTTATATGGACCCTGCTCTTCAGTTTGGGACTCACGACACTTCAGGCTCAATCTTCAGATGGTATTATGACAGAATACCCCGAAGAACAAGCTGAAATATTGCAAACATGGGATGAAATTGTTGAAAGCATTAAAGCCGGCGACATAGATAAATTAATCTCATTTCATGCGTACGGCCCTAAGTTTACTGAGTTTAAACAGGGCGCACCCCGAAACGGCGGAGAGGAAAACGAGGCCTTTGAACGAGGAGTATTTGGAAGTGTACAGGAAGTTGTAAAAATGGACGGAAATGATATGAAGGTGGCGGTTTATTATGGGAATGTAGCCGTTGTAACGTTTCATTCAGATTTTCATTTACAGTTTGAAGATGAGATGGCCGTGGTGAATGACCAGATCAGTCTGGTGTTTGTTAAAAACAGTTCGGGTGATTGGAAAATTGTGCATGAGCATCACTCCCCTCTGAATGCGGGGTAAAAATGTAACCATAAAAATAGACCTCCAAGCGTTGCCGGTGCGATGGTACAAGCTGAGTTTTCCGGTAAGAGTTTTTCCGGTATGATTACTCTGCAAAACGGCCTCTCTCTCGTTTCTTTAAGGCGAGTTCAAATTCCGGCACGTTGACCGATGTTTCGGGTGTATGGAGAAGAGGCTGAAAAAGAAGGTACTTTGCATAGAATTTTACAACCTAGCCAATTATTTCTCCTTCCCAATCAAAATAATGAGCGCTGGGTTTCAATTGAGCGTTTTTTATAGAACGAAGAGGATCAATATCAATCATTAACATGAATGGGTGATAAACAGAATTTCAAGACAAAAAACCAATACAGTAATCCTGAGAGAATTCGTCACGCGATTACAGATTAAACAGGCACACAATGTGCCAACACGACAACAACAAACAAGGAGAAACCATGAAACCACTCAATATTATACCCTTAATACTCATAGCAGGCCTTATTTTTGGGTGCGAATCAACCACTTCAAGCACTGAAGATACTGAGGATCCTTCACCTGAAGATGTTTTAAAGAAAGAATACCAGGATGAACAAGCTGAAATTTTACAAACATGGGACGAAATTGTAGAAAGCGTAGAAGAAGGTGATATAGACAAATTAATTTCATTCCATGGTTACGGCCCAAAGTTTACTGAATTTAAACAGGGTGCACCCCGCAATGGCGAAGAGCAGAACGAAGCTTTTGAACGCGGAGTTTTTGGAAGCGTTACAGAAGTTGTAAAAATGGACGCGAATGAAATGAAAATTGCGGTTTATTATGAGAATGTAGCCATTGTGACCTTCCATTCTGATTTTCATTTGATGTTTGGAGAAGACCTTGCTGTTATCAATGAGCAGGAAACCTTAGTGTTTGTCAAAACGGAAAATGGTGAATGGAAAATTGTGCACGAGCATCATGCACCTCTGAATGCGGAGTAACAAAAATTTTTGTTTACACCAGACCTTACAGCGTCCGAAGGTCTTGTCAGCATCTTTCAGTGCATCAAACAAATAATACCAATATTCACCTAACCAACCACAATCATTATGAAACCAGACATAGCAGTCAGCAGTTTAGAAGAGAAACTGAACGGAGAGATCATCCTCCCAGATGATGATAATTACGATGAAGCGCGTGCAGTCTACAACGGAATGATCGACAAACACCCCGCACTCATTGTGAAGTGTAAAGATGCAGATGATGTAAAAGCAGCCGTAAATTTTGCCCGAAAAGAAGGAATGGAGGTGTCTATTCGCGGAGGCGGACACAGCGGCCCCGGTCTTGCATTGGTGGATAACGGGATGGTGATTGATCTGTCTCCTATGAAAGCTATTCACGTTGATCCCGAGAATAAAACAGCCAGAGTTGAACCCGGATGTACAACCGGAGAGGTTGATGCCGCCACTCATGAATATGGCCTGGCAACGGTAACCGGAATTATATCAAATACGGGTATCGGCGGACTCACTCTCGGGGGCGGCCACGGATATCTGACCCGTAAATATGGCCTCACCATTGATAATCTCCTCAGCGCTGATGTGGTACTTGCCGATGGAAAACTTGTCCACGCAAATGAGAAAGAAAATGCAGACCTGTTCTGGGCGCTGCGCGGCGGCGGCGGTAACTTCGGAGTCGTCACATGTTTTGAGTACCGGCTTCACCCCGTAAAAAATGTGATTGCCGGTCCGATGTTCTGGCCTATCGATCAGCTTGAAACCACATTAAAATGGTACCGCGACTGGCTCCCTGAAATGCCGGACGATGTGTACGCATTTTTTCTTATAACAGAGGTAGCCTCTGCAGATCCTTTTCCGGAGGAGATACAGGGAGAATTAGTTTGTGGTCTTTTATGGTGTTATACGGGACATGAGGATCAATTTGAAAACTATCTACAGCAGGCTCGTAATGCTTCCAAACCGCTTTTTGAATTTACCGGTGAGATGCCCTATACCGCTCTCCAAACCATGTTCGACGGTTTTTTCCCGCCCGGTTATCAATGGTACTGGAAAGGCGATTTTGTGCGCGAAATAAGCAATGAAGCAATCAAAGAACATGTGCGGTTCGCCAATATACCAACCCCTCTCTCCACCATGCATCTCTATCCGGTGGATGGTGCTGCACACGAGGTTGGAAGTGATGAAACTGCCTGGAATAAGCGTGATGCCCAGTGGTCGATGGTTATCGTGGGTGTAGATCCCGATCCTGAAAATACTGATAAAATTAAAACCTGGGCCCGGGATTACTGGAAAGCCGTTCACCCTCACACGCTTGGCGGGTCATATATCAATTTTATGATGGAAGAGGGACAGGATCGTGTAGAAGCCTCATACGGTGATAATTACAAACGCCTGCAGAAAGTAAAAGCCAAGTATGATCCGGATAATTTTTTCCATGTGAATCAGAATATCAAACCGAAATAGTCATGTCTGCAAAACAGTTGATCCGTTTATTCGCGATTCTCTTCATCCTGTTTTTCCATAACATGGAAGTTAGATCACAGACTGTGATAACAGGTGTTGTAATCGAAGAAAGCGGATCAACGTTGCCCGGGGCAAATGTACTTTTACTGCTACCTTCAGATTCTGCTTTAGTGAAGGGAACCGTAACTGACAATGCAGGGTATTTTGAGCTAAATAATATTGATCCGGGTCGGTATTTACTATCTGTATCCATGATCGGATTCCGGCGATACTATTCTCCAGCTTTCGAGGTAAACCAAAACTCAATAGAATTTGACACAATCACTCTGCAGGTTTCCCTTGAACAGATGGAAGAGGTAGACGTTACAGCCCGACGGCCTCTGTTTGAGCAGAAGATCGACCGGCTTGTGGTAAATGTTCAAAGCAGTATAACTTCGTCCGGCAGTTCCGTGCTACAGGTTCTGGAAAAGTCGCCCGGAGTTCAGGTAAACCGGCAGAGCAACACCATCTCCCTGAGTGGTAAGTCCGGTGTTCGGGTGATGATTAATGATAAGCTTGTGAGGCTGCCCATCGACGCAGTTGTACAGATGCTGAATGGAATGAGCGCCGCAAATATTGAGCAGATTGAATTAATCACCACGCCTCCGGCCAGATATGATGCAGAAGGAGATGCGGGCATCATCCATATCAAAATGACGGAGTTTTCAGAAATGGGAACCACAGGCACAGTGGGGATAAATGCAGGCTATAACTATGCAGAAACGCTCGGCGGTAATTTTAATATCAGCCGCCGGGTGGACAAACTTGCCATGTTCCTGGATTATACCATCAACTACGACCGTACACAAAACAATTGGAATAATGAGCGATCCCTGGAAACGAATAATTTTATTGAAGAAGTAAGAATGGAGAACATCCGAAAGCCATCAATAAGTAATCAAAATGCCCGAATGGGATTAGAATATAAGGTGGGACAAAAAACTACCGCCGGACTCTTACTTGAAGGAAATCAAAGGCATTGGAAAACCCGGGATCTTTCAGAAAATTTTAGGAGTTTTAATCCTTCTTCAAGCCTGCTTACTGAAATGTCCGTTCGTGAAACCAACCGGTGGAAGGATGGTATGATAAATCTTAGTCTTGATCATACTTTCAAAAAAAATCGGTCACTGCATTTTGATGCGGATTATCTCTACTACAAAAATGACAACCCCTCTTTCTATGTGAACAGTTTCGTAGAGGGAGATATATCCAGGTTGGAAAATGAAAGTATAGATGTTGAAAAAGAAACTCCCATACACATCCGGGTTGTAAAACTGGATTATATACACGAACTGTCAGACAAATTCACCATAGAAACAGGTGCCAAGGGTGCATTATCAGATTTTAGAAATACGGTAAGTGTGTTGAATCTCATTCAAAATGACTGGATTGTGAACGATACATTTTCTCAGAATGCCAACCTATCAGAAAAAACGGGAGCGCTCTATCTTTCAGGAAGCTGGAAACCCGGAGAAACTGTCGGTGTGAATGCAGGATTGCGTTATGAGTATACGGATCGGTTATTGAGCACTCCCGACAGCCACGGGCTTGTAGATTTACAGGGTGGCTATCTATTCCCCACCCTTTTTATTCAGAAAAGCTTTCCAAATGAAAACAGTGTTGGTTTTTCGTATTCCCGAAGAATTACCCGGCCAAACTTTAATGATCTTGCACCTTTTGTGTTCTTTTTGGATCCCAATACGTTCCTATCGGGCAATCCTGACCTAAACCCTGCAGTAAGTGATGCGCTGAAAATGGATTACAATCATAAGCAGTTTCTACTCTCACTTCAATACAGCTATACGAAAGATGGAATTGTATCCTTTCAGCCTGAGGTCAATCAAAATACGAATGAGCAAGTTTACAAAACACAAAATCTAAACTATTTCCGAACCTATGCTATTAACACCAGCCTGCCGTTTTATTTTACCACCTGGTGGGAGATGCGAACGAACGTATCCGGGCAGTATCAGGTATTCAGAACCGCCCATATGGATGAGAATCAAACCCAGGATATGTACAGTTACTCCGCTAATATCACCAATATGATTGACATGCAGCGGGATTTTTCACTTGAAATTTCAGGATATTACCAATCCAAAAGGTCTGCAGGATTACTACATTTTAAACCACAGGGAGCATTAAATGTCGGCATTCAAAAAAGAGTAGCATCAGACCGGGGAACAATACGGCTTTCGGCGGATGATCTTTTTTACACAGATTTAATGAGATACAGTACAAATATCCCAAGCGTGAATCTGGATAGCCATGGCGTATATGATTATGGTTCACGAAATATTAAGCTGACCTTCACCTGGAATTTCGGGAATAGTAAAATCGAATCCATAAATATGAGTACCGGCTCTGAAGAAGAGCAGAGCAGGGTTACAAATTGAACGAAAGATTTGACCAAATCGCCTGATTACTGTTGAATTTTTCAACCGGTGCACTATCCTCTCTCAACTGCACTAAAACCATCAGGCACATTAAAATAACCAATCTGGTTACCGTTATTATTTATCTGGTCAAAACAAATGGAACAAATGGTGTATATTTTCATACGACTTCCTGAAACACGATTTTAATTTAAAACAGACACGAATGAAAAATTTCAAATTGGGACTCATTTTAGCTTCAGCATTCTTTCTTTATGCGTGTGGCAGCCCGGAGCAGAACGAACAGACTCAGGCAGACGAAATGAACGATGTGCAGCTGATCAATGAATCAGATTCACTATCAAATGAATTATCTGCTGCGAGCGATTCAGTAGAACAAAAAATGGTCGAGTTAGAAACGACTTTAGAAAATTTGAATAATTAATAACCTGCACCAGAACTTACTATACAATGAAATATTTATCACAAATTAGCCTATTGACGTTTTCACTGATTTTCATGGCATCCACTGTGGTTATTGCTCAAAACAATGACAGAGGTAATAGAGGTAACAGTGAAGACAGAGGGAAGATCGAGAAAAAAGAGAATCGGCAAGCCGATAGTTTGGATGTTCGTCAAGATAGTGTCAACCGTAACGCTGATTCCGTTAGAGCCCAGAACAACAGAGCAAACCGGCAGGCAGACAGTCTGAAAAGAAAACGCGGAAATGCACCGAATCAGGATAATAACGGCCAAGGAAATGCATACGGCAGAGACAAAGGAGATATGACCGGTCGTGAGTTTGGACAAGCACGTGCTGCGGCAGCCCGGAATTTGAATAATGAAGTTGAACGAATGGAAAACAACATCATTACAGCAGAAGAAACGGTTAGCCGAGCCAGAACTGAAATTGAGCAGGCAGAAGAGAGCGTTGAAGAAGAACAGAATGAAGAACGTCGTCAAACGCGGATAGAGCAGATTGAAAAAGCCAAAGAGCAGTTATCAGACCTGGAACAAGTGATCCAAAGAGAGAAAGAAAAAGTGCAGAATGCCCGCAAGAAACTGGAAGAGATTTTTAACGAAAATGCTCCCGGAACCAGTTCCGACACAAATGAAGAGAACGAAGAGATAGAATCAGATGAAGAGTAAGAAAGGCTGACTTTTTTTATGACTTAAAAATCCTAAACCTGACAGTTTTTGCAATCTGTCAGGTTTTTTTATCTACCCAGCTTATCTACATTCTTTAACATCACCAGATCATACACCGCATGAGCAATCATCGCTGAGATTAATCCGGTTGTTTCGAATAGAATTCCCAGCAGCATACTCAGGGCAAACATCATCACACCAAACAGAATGTGCCCAAATGATGTAAACTTAAAGTAGCCGTGTATTGCAATGAAAAGGATTGAAGTAGCCCAGATGCCAATAATTGGCTGAATGGCCCCTCTAAATAAGATCTCCTCACCTGCACCGGCAAAAAGTGAGATTTGTACCCTGTCGAAAGATGAAAATCGCGTGTTAGCTATCACCCTGAACAGCGCATAATCATTAAGAACATCGGCAATTGGGGATTTAGCGGAGAGTTGCATAACAACAAGCGCAGCTACTACACCTACCCCCAAACCCACAACTACCTGAACAGGTATAGAGTAGCCGTGTTCAAACAGGGTCCAAATACTGCCATCATGAAGAAAATAGATCAATACCAAAGAGAGAACAATGTAGAAAAGGAAGGAGAGCAGTGACATTCCCAGCAAGTTTTTACCGGTGAGATCTTCCCCCATTTGAACCTCTTTTTCCTCTTCCATACTTATAAATCCTTATAATGCTTTCAGTTTGATTTTATACCAATTCCTTTCATCTTGAAACAAACGACTTAAAATACAGATATCAATCTCTGAATCAATTCATTAAACAAACAAAAAAATGAGCAAAGCAATTAAATTTGGACTGGGCGGAATTCTGGCAATCTTATTAATCGGTTTTTTAGTACTCACACTTTCCGTCGACTCCATTGTAAAATCAGGAATAGAAAGCGTTGGGTCTGAGATGACAGGAACTGCCGTTACCGTAGAACGGGTTTCCATCTCCCCTTTCTCGGGCAGTGGTACCATTAGTGGTTTCAGGGTAGAAAATCCGGAAGACTTTGGTGAAGAATACGCATTGGAAATTGATGATTTTAGCATCGAATTAAACATCCGTTCACTTTTTTCGGATGAAATCGTTGTTCATGATATTGAAGTAACCTCCCCCTCAGTTTATGTAGAACAGAAGATGCCGGAAAACAATCTTCGTATTATTATGGATCATATTGAGTCAACTTCATCCGATGAAGCTTCAGAGAAAGCTCTTGTGATTGAGCACTTTATCATGACGAATGGAAGTGCCGACTTGTACACAGAGGTTGGCGGTGAGAGATCAGCCCGTGTCGAAATCGCAGAAATTGAATTAAACGACATTGGCCGTGGTGGCGAGAGGCAAGCTGTTGAAAATGTGATCCGGGAGATTGCTGATGCAATTGTTGATCAATCCTTACGGGCTGCAGCCCAAAGCGGTGCTGAACAGATTCAGGATGCTATTCAAGACTTCTTAAATTGATCGGAAATTCCATCCGTCACTAGTTCCATTACGGGGCAAATATAACTAAGAAAAAAGGCGGAAACTATAGTGTATCCGCCTTTAAACTATCTATGATTCGTTACATTTATAAATCAACTTAATCACGTAGATTTTGAAGTTGAAAACCTGCTTTTTCTGATCCCACGCGAATTGTGAAAGATCCCTCTTCCAGAATCGGTTTGCCATCAAAGTCAGGGTAACTCAAATGTTCTGTCGGATCTATAGTCAATGTCAGTTCTTTCGATTCACCCGGTTCAAGTGTAACCCGTTCAAAATGAATCAACTCCTTAATCGGCCTTGAAATCCGTCCAACCTCGTCCGTCAAATACCATAGGATCGTTTCTGTACCTACACGATCTCCATCGTTGGTCACAGTAATTTTAGCCGTTAATTGTTCATTCTCACTGAGTTCAGAATCGCTCAGTTCAAGATTGTCGTAGGCGTATTTGGTATAACTTAATCCAAAACCAAACTCCCAAAAAGTTGAGGCTTCACTATCCACTACAATGTCATTGGCGATGGTTTCATCAAAATAGTAAGCTGCACTCGGTTTATGATTGTATGGAATAAAGTGTCCGGCAAATTGTGGATATGAAAATGGCAATTTTCCGCTTGGATTTACCTGACCGCTAATAACATGTGCAATTGCACGGGCACCTTCAAAACCGGGAAGTCCGGCCCAAATGATTGAATTCGTATCATGCACAATTTCATTAATTACCCTGGGGCGTCCGGCAACTAAAACAAGAACCGAAGGCTTTTTTGTAGCATGTACAGCTTTGATCATCTCCAGTTGATCTTCCGGTAGATTTAAATCCGTAATATTGCCGACAAATTCAGTGTAGGGCTCCTCCCCTGCTGCTATTATGATTGCATCTGCAGTATTTGCAGCTTCATTAAATTCTGTTCGGGTTTGGGACCCTTCCTCTCCGATCGTCTCCATGCTGATAACCTCCGAATCCGGGAACTCATCTCGCAGAGCATCTGCTATCGTTTTCATGGATTCCGGGTATCTCTCCTCCGATCCACCCTGCCAGGCCAACGTCCAGCCACCGGCAAGATTCCTTTTATTCTCAGCCGTAGGTCCAACTACCAGCAGCTTTTCTACACTTTTAGAAAGTGGCAAAACATTATCATCATTTCTTAATAGCACCATCGATTCCTGTGCCGCCTTCAGTGCTTCACCTCTGTGAGAATCACTGCCAATTTCATCCAGTGATTCACCCGACGGATATGGATGCTCGAACAGACCCAGTTCAAATTTTAACTTCAAAATTCGTCTGACTGATTCGTTCAGTCGTTCTTCTGTTACCAATCCATCATTGACCAATTTTAACAGGCTCTTGTTGAAATTCAGCGAATTCGGCGTCATGCTCATATCAATTCCGGCATCGATTGCCTGCAGTGTAGCCTCATCATAATCACGGGCTGTTTTGTGAAAATTGTAAAGCTTTCCAATATCAGCCCAATCCGTAACAATGACACCCTCGAATCCCATCTCATCTCTGAGCAGATCTGTGAGCAACTCTTTGGAAGCGTGCACCGGAATTCCGTTCACCTCCCCACTGTTCAACATCATCGTTTTCATACCGGCATCTATAGCTGCTTGAAATGATGGCCGATGGAACTCATGGATAGTCTGCATCGACAGGTCAACAGGCGTTCGATCCCAGCCGGACCTGGGCACTGAGTATCCCAGAAAATGTTTACCGGTTGCAGCTAATTTATACGGGAAAGAATCGTGGTCGGCTTGAAATCCCTCAACATAAGACCTGCCCATTTCGGATAGCAGATGCGGATCCTCTCCGTAGGTTTCGTAAAATCGTGGCCAATATGGATTTTGTCCCAGATCTAAAACAGGTGCGAAATTCCACACATGTCCTAACGGTCCCGACTCTTTAGCCGTGATTTGTCCATTTTGAGCGGCATGTTCTGTATTAAAAGTAGCCCCGATATTGATATTATGAGGAAAGATCGTACTGCCATCAACATAACTTGCTCCATGCATATGGTCTATTCCATATATGATCGGGATTCCCAGCCGGGTTTCTTCCACTGCAATTCTTTGAAGTTCGTTGATATAATCCAACCACTGCTCCGGTGGCACAGCCTCACCATTCAAAAAAGAACCAATGTGATGATTCTTCAGAAGATTTCGAGCTTTTTCAGAATCCAGGCTGACATCTCGCTGCACACCTTCATTGTTAATCATGGTGATGTTGAGCTGAGTCATCTGACCTACTTTCTCTTCAAGCGTCATTTTTGAGAGCAGATCGTCAACTCGTTCGTCAATTGTAAGGGTAGAATTTAAATAGTGCTGAGCATGAACCATTGAATTTAAACTAAGTATTAAAATCAGACTGAAGAATAATATTGCCGGGAATTTATAAATCTTTAAATGATGACAAACCGGGATAGCAGTATACATATGCATGTAGTTAATTTTTATCGATATTTAGAAAGTAATACCAACAATTTTAAATTTTCTGATTTGAGCTGAGCAACTTCAGAAATTGATGAATTTTTATCGTTCAATTGTACATTACAAAAAATAAGTGTTGATAGATTCTGAAAATCAAACCATTTATTTACGGATAAAAAAACTTCTATTTTTTCTGACTTTAAATTTACAGGATGTTGTTTCCCAAATTCAAAAGTTTTCAATAGTATTGAATAAAAAGGCACACAAGAGTTTTCATATCAGTAACTTATGTTAATACAAAATCCACTCTTTGTTTTGTTTGATGAAGCGTCTAATAATCAAATACTAAAATTTACCCTCTATATAAGATATTAAGGTCTAAAATAGTTTAATAAAAGTTTTTTTATTATTTTGGATTATTGCTTCTAAACCAATTTTTTAAATTTAATTAATGGCGCTAATGCAGCAGTCGAAATTAAATATTGTGCCCGGTTTTAAAAAAATGGAGCCTGCTAAATCAACATACCATAAATTTGATTTGAAAAACCTTTGGGAAAAAGTGTTGTCAGGTGATAAAGATGCACTGGGCAGACTTTTCAATCAGTGTTTCGACTCTCTCTATGGTTACGGATATCGAATTACCCCTGATTCAGAAAATGTTAGGGATGCCATTCAGGAAATCTTTTTCCAGGTTTGGAAGTATCGTAAAAACCTTTCCGTGCCCGACTCTGTAGAAGCCTACCTTTTTATCTCTTTGCGGCGTGAATTACTTAATAAAAAAAAAGCCTCTCAGCGAAGGGATGACATAGATAACAAATACTACCTCGAAGAGTTTGATGCACTGATCAGCTACAACAACTGGAATGAGATCCTGAACCTCGAAGAAGAGGATAGTAAAAAACTAAAGAGATCAATTGAGAACTTAACACCGCGCCAGCGAGAAGTTATCTATCTGAAATTTTATGAAGGGTTTTCAACTGAAGAACTTTCTCAAATTTTAGATCTACACGCACAGAGCATCTACAATTTGGTGTTTTCTGCTATCAATCAGTTGCGATTTTTCCTCGATAATTAACATCGCCCTCCTTCTTTTTTAAATATATAAGTACAATATATTTAATTCTTTAGACACTTCGCCTTTTCTTTTTTTAAAAAAAGTTTAAAAAATATTGAGTAGATCCGGTTTTGCATTCTCTCTTCTTAAGTAAGAGCAGTAATCAAATAACCAACAACTAACAGATGCCAAATCAGTTCTCTAAACTTTTAATGGATGACTCCTTCGTCCGATTTCTGAAAGGAAAAGCCTCAAAGGAAGAAGTTGCCTATTGGACGGATTGGATGCAGGCAAATAGCCATAATGCCCAATCTATTGAAAAAGGCAAAAAGCTATTAAATAAAGGAACTCTTAACGTACCTAAACCCAATTCCAATGACGAATTCAATCGTTTACTAAAACGAATTGAATCTCAGGATGAAATCAAATCCATAAAGAAATCGCGTAATAGATCCAGAAACTTGGTCTGGGTTACAATGGCTGCAGCTATTAGCTTACTGCTTCTTACCGGTTACCTGGCACGTAATTCTTTTTTACAGAATAGTGCTACAGAACCGGTACAAGCAGTTTCTATTGAATACAAAGAATTTGAAACGGAAACAGGTCAAAAGACTACCGTTCAGTATTCAGATGGTTCAAGTATCACCCTCAACGCAAATTCAAAAATGCGTCTCCCTCAAAGAATGGTTGAGACCGACACCATGCAGGTGTGGCTTGAAGGTGAAGCACTATTCAACATTACCCGGAAAGAAGCACCGAAATCCCGAACATTTATAGTACACACACCAGATGGAAGTATTTCCGTATTGGGTACACGATTCTCTGTTTATACCACAAGAGATCAAAGTCAGGTTGTTTTGACTGAAGGGAGTGTAAAAATCAGTGTTCAGGGCGAAGCTATAAAACCAGGGCTGGAATATATAATGACTCCGGGAGAAAAAGCGCTTTTCTCTCAACGTTCTGAAAACATTCAGGTTGAACAGGTAAATACGGAGGTGTATACGTCTTGGGCAGGCAGTAATCTGGTTTTGGATAATACTCCTCTGTCAGATTTAATTTCAAGAATCGAATTCACCTACGATGTTGAAGTGGATGTTGAAGATCAAACACTACTAGATAAAAAGCTTACAGGCAGGTTTAACAACTCTGACCTAAACTTTTTGCTTTCAGGCCTTTCCAAAATGCTTGAAGCAGATATCGATCAGCAAGAACAAACGGTTTATATCAAAGAAAAAACAGATTCAGGTAGTACTGAATAATTAATAATGACCTAAAAACTTAAGTGATATGAAAATCAAAATATCCTCCTTGTTAGTTTTGCTCATTTTCCTATTTGGCGTAAGCTCAATAGGGGCAAAGCAAACAGAACAATATGTTTCAAGTGCCGACATTACGTCACTTCAGAAACCAGATATTAAGGTAAGTTTAGAAGAAACCTTAGAGAAAATTGAAAATAATTTCGATGTAATTTTTCTATACCAATCCAATTTGGTCAATGGAAAATTTGGGTTTGAAGAAACCTTGGACGGCTCCGTGTTTGAAGTCATCGAAAGAGTTTTGAAACCGCACGATTTAGTATCTACCTATTTGGATAATCGTACGTTTGTTATTTCCGGTCTTGAAAAACCTGACATGGAAATACCGGCCGATTCTGTATTGGGAGTCGTTACGGATGCCTCTACAAACCAGACCCTACCGGGTGTTAACATTCTTGTAAAGGGAACGGTTGACCGAGGAACAACTACCGATTTTGACGGACGCTATGTATTACGATCAGTAGAACCGGAAGACACCTTACGTTTTTCATATATCGGATATCAAACATTGGAAGTTCCCGTTGATGGACGAAGTGAAATCAATGTTTCTCTTGAACCAAGTGTTTTAGAATCAGGAGAAGAAATTGTAGTAGTTGGATACGGTTCAAAGAAAAGAAGCGAAATTACAGGTTCCGTTTCCTCAGTCAGTTCAGAAACCATTGCTCAAACACCTATTCTTCGGGTTGAACAGGCATTGCAGGGTCGAACAGCCGGTGTTTTTGTTGCGAATCAATCCGGACAGCCCGGAGAAGCACCCACTATTCGAATTCGTGGTGCCGGTACAACGGGTAGTGCAGATCCGCTTTACGTAGTAGATGGAATGCCGGTGAGTGGAATTGACTACTTGAATCCCGGTTCTATTCAGTCCATTGAAGTTCTGAAAGATGCCTCATCTGCCGCCATTTACGGTGCTCGTGCAGCTAACGGCGTAGTTTTAATCTCTACAAAATCAGGTCGACCGGATGAAACAAATGTTACTTACGAAGGTTATGCCGGTGTTCAGAATCCATGGAAAAAAATTAATGTGCTGGATGCTCGTCAGTATATGATGATGATGAATGAAGGTGCTGCCGCTGCCGGCATAACCATGCCATTCCCTACCAATCCTGAAGTATCGGGCGGAACCGATTGGCAGGAAGCCGTATTTAATGACAATGCACCAATGACGAATCATCAGATTACCATTTCCGGTGGGAATGAAAGAACTCAATATTTAACAGGATTTACGATTTTCTCTCAAGAAGGAATCATCGGTGGAGATAAATCACAATTTGGACGAAATACATTCAGTTTAAAACTGAATAACAGAGTAAGTGATGTGTTCCGTGTTGGAAACAGCCTCAACTTTACACGCATCAACAGAAATGCAGTTTTGAGTAATAGCGAATGGGGTTCACCGTTAAGTAATTCATTGAACATGGATCCCCTCACTCCTATCTATGAATCCGACCCAGACAGGCTAAGCACTTTTCCAAGCCATGCTGTTCAAAACGACGGAAGGGTTTTTGGAATCTCAAGATATGTAACTCAAGAGATTGTAAATCCACTGGCACGCTTAGAGGTTACACATGGAGAAACTCAGGTCGACAAGCTGGTTAATAACTTCTTTGCAGAGTACGACTTGCTTCCAAATTTAGTTGTAAAAAGTAGTTTTGGTATCGATGCAGCATTTGTAAAGGATGACAACTACGTACCGACCTACTACTTAAATTCCTCACAGAGTAACAGTGAGTCTTTAGTGAGTAAGGCAGAGAATCGATGGTACACCTGGAATCTGGAAAACACAATCACGTATCAACAGGATTTCAGAAATCACAACATTGAACTGTTAGGTGGTATTTCGGCTCAAAAAGTTCAGTTCGAAGATCTCTTTGGTGCAAAATCCAATCTGTTGATGCAAAGTCCTTCCAATGCCTGGCTCAACGTGGCTTCTGATGAAGAGTCCATGAGGGCATCAGGTGGTGCATACAGTGAAAGGTTGCTTTCTTACTTTGGCCGTGTAGACTACAATTTCTCGGACAGATACCTTCTAACGACGGTTCTTCGAGTTGACGGTTCGTCTAAATTTGGATCAAACAACAGATATGCAGTATTCCCATCTATTTCCTTAGGATGGATTATGAGCAATGAATCGTTCATGGATGATTATGACAGTATCAACCTCTTAAAGCTTCGCGCTTCATGGGGTCAAAATGGTAATCAAAACATCGGTAACTTTGCCTATACATCTACAATAGCTACCGGTTTTGGCTATACTTTTGGAGATGAAGAGTCCTTTACCACAGGAGCGGTTCCATCCAGCGTACCGAACCCAAATCTTAAATGGGAAACCTCCGAGCAGCTGAACTTTGGTGTTGACTTAGGATTATGGCAGGATCGCCTGATCGTAAAAGCAGATTACTATCAAAAAGATACCAAGGGATTGCTTGTGAGAGCTCCTATCCCCGGCCATGTTGGTAATAACGCTCCGATTATTAACGGTGGTAGTGTTACAAACGAAGGTTTTGAGTTTAGCGTCGATTATCGAAACTACAGAAATGAATTCAACTACAATGTTGGGCTCAACTTTGCACTGAATAAAAATGAAGTAACCCATATTGGAAATGCCGAAGGAGTAATTGTAGGTACCGGTTTTGCCACATATGGTATTGTTACTCGTGCGGAAGAAGGGTTCCCAATTGGATATTTCTGGGGCTACGAAACCGATGGAATCTTCCAAACCCAGGATGAAGTAAATTCCTATACAAATGGTGAAGGAGATCTGATTCAGCCACAAGCCCGACCGGGTGATGTACGCTTTGCTGATCTTAATGGCGACGGGCGAATCGATGATGCTGACCGAACCATGATTGGTAATCCAACTCCCGACTTAACATTCGGGATGAATTTTGGAGCCAACTACAAGCAGTTCGAAATGTCAGTCTTTATGCAGGGAACGCTGGGTAACGAAATTTTCAATGCCACAAGGCGTCATGATCTGACCACTACGAATATGCCTGCCTCCTATCTGGAACGCTGGACAGGTCCCGGTACTTCCAACGATCTGCCACGATTTACCTGGAATGACAGTAATGGAAACTGGTCGAAAATATCAGATCTGTACGTGGAAGATGGGTCCTACCTGAGAGTTAAGAATGTACAGTTAGGGTACTTCATCCCGAACAACATTTTGCAGGGGATAAACTTGCAACAGGCGAAAATTTATGTATCTGCAGAGAACTTGTTTACGGTTACAGGATACAGCGGATTTGATCCGGAAATTGGATCAGCATCAGCCCTCAGTGTAGGTGTAGACCGCGGTGTATATCCGCAGGCCCGTAGTTACAGAATCGGTGTCAACATTACATTTTAATCGTATTATCCACACTTAAAAACTTCTGATCATGAAAACCTTAAGAATAACATTAGCTTTTTTGATAGTCACTATTGCAGGCTTTGCAAGTAGTTGTGACAGCTTTCTAAGTGTAGAACCTTTAGACCAGCGGGTAGAGTCTAATTTCTATCAAACGAAGGAAGATGCACAAGAAGCATTGGTTGCAATTTATGACGTACTACAGTGGAATACGGTTGTTGGATTCCACGTTCCGGAAATGTTGAGCGACATCGCTTCTGATGATGCTTACGCCGGCGGTGCCAGCCGAAACGATGCTCCAAATATTATTGAAGTGGATAAGCACGACATCCGCACAACAAACGGAGAAGTTCACGGGCTATGGCAAAAATACTATACAGGTATATACAGAGCCAACAAGTTCCTGACCGAAGTAGAAGAACTTGAGGCAGAAGAAGAGTTCAAAAGCCGTACAATGGCCGAAGCCAGGTTTTTGAGAGCTTACTACTATTTTGATCTGGTTCGTTTCTTTAGAAATGTACCTCTCATCACAGTTCCTCTCGACAATCCTGATGAATACAACCAGCCTCAGGCTGATCCTTCAGAAGTCTATGCACAGATTGCTCAGGATCTACTTGCCGCTATTCCGGACCTCCCGGAAAGTATCTCATCTGATGAGTCCGGCCGCGTTTCCACATGGGCTGCACAGTCTCTGTTAGGAAAAGTGTATCTCTACTACTCCGGAGTTTTTGGTGAAGATCTTCCCGCTGGCGGACAGACCGTAGATCAGGCCATGGCAACTCAAATGATCGATGATGTTATTGCACTGAGTGGTCATGACTTGCTTGAAAACTATGAAGATAACTTCAAGCCGGAATTTGAATTCAGTGAAGAGTCTGTTTTTGAGATCTCTTACTCAGATTCAAGACCTTGGTATGATTGGGGTTTCATTCAAGGTGGAGAAGGAAATATGGCTCCTCAAATGCAGGGACCAAGAGTTGATCAACCCGGCGACGAAGATTATATGCGTGGCTGGAGCTTCTCACCTGTTACACAGGAACTTGTAGATGCATTTGATTCTGCAGACCCCCGGCTTGAGGCAACCGTACTGTTTGAAAGTGAATTCAATGAAGGTATATCAATCGGTTACCAGCACACCGGAAAATTCACGAAAAAATACACAACTCATAAATCTTACGCTCCGGATGATGGACAACTCGAACTGAACTGGGGTAATAACTATCGTGTCATTCGATTCTCTGATGTGCTTTTGATGGGTGCTGAACTACATTTAGACGGTGATCCTAATCAGGCAAAAGCATATTTAGACCTTGTACGTGAGAGAGTTGGAATGCCGGAAGTAGCAGCTACTCTGGAGAACATTCGAAACGAACGCAGAGTTGAATTGGCCATGGAAGGCCATAGATATTGGGATTTGCAGAGATATGGCCAGGACGAAGCTGATGCACATATTTCAATTCAGGGTGACGTAAGACAAGGGTATCAAGGTGATGCTCCCGATTTTGCGATATCCTACAATACTGCAAAAATGGGCCTGTTCCCTATCCCACAAAGTGAAATTGATATTTCAAACGGTCAACTTCAGCAGAACGAGGGATATTAATATGTCTGCCATTAAAAACACAAAAATCTTAATTGAAAGATCACGAATATGAGAACTTTAAATAAAATTCAATGGTTGCTTCCGGTTCTGTTGATTATAGGACTTGGACTGGGAGCTTGCGAACCTCAGGTTTCTTCAGATCCGAATTTGGACGAACCTCCACAGTCAGAAAACGTAACGTTTGAAATGACGCCCGATGCCGAAAATCCAAACATAATTGAGTTTGTCAATACTTCCGGAGGTTTCAAGGCTCTCTGGGATTTTGGAAATGGCTCGAAAGCTGAGGGTGATGTTGTTACGGCCCAATATCCTTTAGAGGGTGAATATACCGTACAGCTCACAATCTTTACAGAGTCAGGTCAAGCAATTAATTCGAAAATTGTAACTATCGACGAGACAAAAATTTGGATGCTTGATGACCCCGATCTTAATTTATTGACCGGCGGTATTGATAATCTGGATGGTAAAACTTGGGTGGTCGACAGTACACAGGCTGCACACATGGGAGTAGGTCCTCCAGAAGGTGACTGGCCTGAATGGTGGTCTGCTCCACCTCTCGACAAAGCTGATACAGGTTTGTACACAGACGAGTACACGTTTACGCTCGAGGGGCTTGAATTTGATATGGAAACCAATGGTTACGTTTTCATAAACGGCGCATACGGCGATGATTTTGAAGGTGCTTATCAAAATGATGCTACTGGAGATGATTATATGGCTCAATGGACATCACCCGAAAACCTTACTTTTAATTTCATAAAAGAGGATGACGGAAGAATGTTCATTACCGTTTCTGATCCGGGTTGGATTGGATTCTATGCCGGAACTCGTGAATATGAAATTCAAGAAATATCTGAAAATCATTTAACTCTCCGATTTGAGGATCCGAATGGTCTGGCCTGGTATCATACACTGATTCCCAAAGGTTACGAACATCCAGAAGAAGAACCGGATGAGCCGGAACCATTACCTTATACATCAGAAGAGTTGTATGATAATTTTGACGAGGACGGAAATGTAACCTGGATGACGGATCAAATTGCAGATTTCAATCCCAATTATGACAATCCTCTGCCAAGAGAAATAAATACTTCAGCAAAAGTGGCTAAATATGAAAAAGGATCAGGCGGGGCTCATTTTTATGATAACCTCTATATTGATCCCGGTTTTGAAATTGATCTGAATCAAAGAAGCACCATTCGCTTAAAAGTGTACTTACCTTCTTATAATGATTACGAATCAGTTGCCAGTGAAAAAGAAGACTGGTCTGATGGCATTCTTAAAAAGCAGGTTTCAGTTAAACTTCATGACGTAACCGGAATGGGTGGTAATTCCTGGCAAACACAAGCAGAAATAATCCAACCAGTAGAAACTGACGCTTGGGTAGAACTGGAATTTGACTTCAGTGGCTTTAGTGATCGTGAAGACTTTGACCGCATTATTATTCAGATTGGTAGTGAAGCTCACGGCAATCCAGGAATCTTCTTTATCGATGATTTCCAGCTGGTAGAATAATAAACTCAAAACCATTGGGGAGGAATTGATTCCTCCCCTTTTTTTGCTCTCCATTTTTTTAAGCACTTTAAATGCAAACCTATGTTTAATTTTCACCCAATTATACTGAGCCTGCTTATGGCCTTAAGCCTGACCTCATGTGCGTCAGACGGCCCGGCCGACAGCTTTAGTTACATTGAACCTGACCCGACAGATACTCTTGAAGCAGGAGACCTGATATGGTCTGATGAGTTTACCGGTACAGGTTCCCCAAACAGTAATAACTGGACCTATGATATCGGACACGGAAGTAACGGATGGGGAAATAATGAGGTGCAGTATTATACCGATGAACAAAAAAATGTTCGTGTTGAGAATGGGTTGCTAATCATCGATGCTGTTAAAGAAGATGGGCAATGGACATCAGCCCGAGTTAAAACTGAAGGTCTTCAGTCTTTCCGATATGTAACAGTTCAAGTACGTGCCAAGCTTCCGGAAGGATCGGGAACATGGCCGGCAATCTGGATGCTGGGGTCAAATATCAGAGATATCGGTTGGCCCGCCTCCGGAGAGATAGACATCATGGAACATGTAGGTAAAAATCCGGGGATGGTTCACAGCTCTTTACATACTCCCTCAAGCTATGGCAACACCCACAATTCAGGACAAAAAGAAGTCTCAGATTTTCACGAGGAGTTCCATGTTTACGAAGCAGTATGGACGCCTGATAGTATCACATTTAAAATCGACGGCGACACCTTCTACAACTATAGCCCATCTGATAAAAATTTTGAGACATGGCCTTTTAACAACAATTTTTTCATCATCATGAACATTGCGATGGGAGGAAACTGGGGCAGTGATACTCAATACGAAACCGGAGGAATGAAAAATGGCATCGACCCCAATTTAAATCAGGTCAGTATGGAAGTTGACTACATAAGAGTTTATAAAAACTGACAATCTAACTTAAATATTTTTCGGGGTTCAAAAGTCCTTTGCTATTTAAACGTATCAAAGGACTTTTCCGTAATAGAACTGCCCTCTTCTCTCACCTTCAATATTGATCACTTCAGGAAGATAGCCCCACTTGTCAAATCCGTGCTTTTTAAGAAGGGAAATACTGGCTTTATTTGTTTCAATTAAAATGGCAAAGTATACATGAAAATTGAGACGACCTGCTTCATTTATAGCGTGTTTCAACAAAGCCGAACCTACTCCCTGTCCCCTCGCTTCTCTTGCCACGTAAAAACTCACCTCAGCCGTTTCTAAAAGTGCTTTACGTCCCTTCCGGTAAGGAGATACCGACAACCAACCTAACACCTCATTATCTACTTCATAAACATAAAGCGGATATTGATCATTAAACTTCCGAAACCAATCCTTGCGCTCTTTTACACTCATTGGTGCAATATGAGCTGTTTTAAACCCATCTTCAATGGCTTCGTTATAAATTCCATCAATTGACGGCAGATCAGCTGCAATGGCTGTTCGGATTTTCATCTATATATTTGAAATATCAAGTTTATAAGTTCGTCTGAATTTAATAATCAAAATTTGAATAATAATTGATATAGATAAAAAAAGTCGAACCGAATCATCGGCCCGACTTTTAAATACTCAATTTTTACTTGTGTCAGATCTCAACCTTTACCACCCAAGGCCCGGTAGTGATCCAAACATAATCGGTGCCAATATCAATGGACGAACCGCCCGTAAGATCTTCCGTTTCCACTCGGGTCCAGGTACCACCGGCATCCGTTGTTTCATAGAAAAAGCTTTCTGAGGTATTCTCAAAGTTTTGCCCAATCAAATAGCCGTGTCTGAATGTGCTAAATACAACATCCTGTGCTGCAGAGAAACCGGTGTGGGACAATCGCTCGCTGGATTGTTCACCTTTGCTCAACAATTTATAGACTGAACGACCTGAACCTGTAACTCCCTCCTCTTCGTTTGTCATGTGAATGAAGTTGAACGGTCCACCCATATAGTCATACACAACTTCCCAGGTAGCTCCACCATCCTCAGTATAAATAATCAGTCGATTGTCTGCGGGAGAATAGTGTCCGGCTGCCCATCCCATATTTTCATCCAAAAAGAAAAGATCATTGATCCAGAATGTTTCTGTTCCACCAAAAGCCCCGACAAACTGATCCTGAACCGTCCAGGTATCGCCACCGTCGGTTGTTTTTACAATCAGATCATTGACACCTGCCACCCAACCGGTATTTTCATCGTTAAAAAACAAGGTTCGGGGTTCATCATCCGTCTCATACACCAACGTCCAGGTAGTGCCGCCATCAGTCGTTTTATAAACCCCCTGATCACCGGTAAATTCACCATACACTGTACCGGTTACGAATCCAACGTTTTCATTAATCATCTGAAGATCGGTCACAACAAAATCATCTTCCATCTGAAACGTCCAGGTTTCCCCACCATCAGTTGTTTTCGCAATCAGGCCTTCACCGCCAACCCATCCAAGATCGTCGGATAAGAAATCAAGTGTATTTAGCCTCGCACCGCTGCCTGTATCAAACCATGTTGTGGCATTAGCCGGTGCCGGTTCTTCTTCAAAATTTGCAATGATGTTCATATTCCCTTCAACGGTAACCTGAACTGGATTCTCTTCACCCGAAATATCTCCGGACCACTCTACAAACATCCACCCTTCTGCAGGTACTGCCGTATACTCAATCACGGTTCCATATTCAACCTCTTCAGATTCCGATGAGATGATCTGCTCAACAATTTCACCCTCTCCAACTTTCTCGGTGGTTATTTCATAGGTAGTCGCTTCAAAAACAGCGGTCACACTTTTTTCACTGTCAATAGTAATGGTTTCAGGATTTGTTGAACCGGACAAATCTCCCGTCCACTCAACAAATTCCCATCCCTCATCAGGTTCTGCCGTAAGCTGAACCGCTGTTCCCTCTTGATAACTTTCCGTTTTGGAAGTAACCACTTGTTCCTGAATGGTCCCGCTGCCCTCAGTTTCTAAGGTGAGATCGTATTCAAGCATTTCAAACTGTGCTGTGATGCTTTTATCGCTGTTCATTACAATCGAAGCCGGGTTTGATGCCCCATTATGATCTCCCTGCCAGCCGGAGAAGATCCATCCTTGATTAGCTGACGCGGTTAATGTCACTTCATCACCCTCATCAAATTCTCCCTGTGACGGAGAAACAGCACCTGCTTCTTCCGGATTCACATTGGTACTTAGCGTGAAGATTTCTGTATTTTCTGTCGTTGCACTGCATCCTAAAAATAAAAGTACGGTAAGTAGTGGTAATAGCTTTTTCATATCCGGTTTTAAAAATTGTTTATTTCTAAATATTTCGCTCTCAGACGAAACTGTTTAAATACAAAAGCGTATTCCGGATAAATTTTATGTCATTTTATTTAAAACCCGTGCCTTTTCCTGATGGACTTAACTAAAAGAAGTGAATTGAAATGATGTATGCGACTACCTTCTACTGAATTCAAAATTAGCGTCAACCTTTTATAGAACGTTGTATTGTCCCCCAGTTTCAGAAATCAGGATATCTCCTTTCAGAATTTCCTGCTTAAACTTCAGCCCAAACTCTTTCTCCCATTTTGAAGCCGTCTCCATTTCGCCTTTTCGGCAGGCATCATCCAGAATAACAACATGATTCTCAGCCAGACTTGATCTGAAATAGGCCAAAGCGGGATATCGTGAATAGTCACACTCTCTCTTCTTTGCCGGCGGCCCATCAACAAAAAGAAGATCTATCGGTTCTTTAGATATTTCACGATCCAATACTGCTGTATCATACCATTCATATGATTGGTCCAGACAATACTCAGAGTGAGTTAAAGGGGCATGAATCAACTCAACCTGATCTTGCAGATCATTCTTCTGCAGATGCTCACTTAGGATAGACAGCCAATTTTCATCATGATCAATGGATTGAAATTTTATATCCGCATTTAATCCTTTTATCAAACCGGCGACGTAAATCGTTGAGATGCCGCTGCCACACTCCACTATATGCTTTCTCCTGTGGATGGAAATATCATTCAGAACGTAAAGAAGTGCCGTTGGGTGAATGGATGCCCCCGTCCAGGGTAAATACTCAGAATGCACATTTTTAAGCAGTTCAAGGCTGCGAATATCTTTAACCTCAAGAACCAGATCACGAAGCACAAATTTTTTAAAAAGATTGACCATGTCAGGTTATTTATAGCAGATTGATATAAAAAAAGAAGCAGGCGTGTTTATAACTTTTATGCCGGTTTTTTCCGACTAAAAAGTAGCCAATGGATTCGGAAGATTGTAGTTTAAAAGCAAAAGTTCATAAATCTAATCGTCAGATGAATTTTTCAGTTAAACTATTCGGGGCATTTTTTATTCACTCCGTTTTACTTTCCGAATCAATCCTGCGTTGACAAAATCAAACGATGAACATCCCAAAAGTACCAGTATTAATCGTGTTTGGCGCTTCCAGTCATCAATTAATTGATCCAGGCCTTTCTCCCCATCATCCTTAATTGCCCGGATTATTGGTTGAGCCGTAGCTGCGAAATCAGCACCCAGCGCCAAAGCTTTTACCAGATCAAATGGAGACCGGATACCCCCGGAAGCAATTAAATCGAATCGATAGGTTTCCCGGAGCGGTACAATTTGATTGATACACTCCACGGTCGGAATTCCCCAGTCATTAAACTGATGCATAGGATTCTTCTGTCGCTCTCTCAGATTTTCCACCTTCGCCCAGCTGGTTCCACCTGCTCCGGCAGTGTCGATACAGTCTACACCCATGGTAAGTAATCGTCGTGCAACCGAGCCTGAGATTCCTGCGCCGGTCTCTTTGACAATTACCGGCAGATCTGAATTGGCGATCAGATGCTCAATTCCCTTTTCAATACCGACAAAATCGTGATCCCCCTCAGGTTGCATCAACTCCTGCAGCGGATTTAGATGAATGATAATTGCGTTCGCTTTGATACTGCTCACCAACAGATCTATCTTCTCTTTCTGCAAACTTCCAATAAGCTGAGCACCACCAATATTGGCTGCAATAAATGCGTTTGGTGCATATTTCCTGACTACCGAAAATGATTCAATCTGAGAATCGTCCTCAAGCATCGCACGCTGACTTCCCACGCCAAAAGGTAAATCATGCTTTTCACAGCACTTTGCAATAATAGAGTTCACAGAGCCGGCTTCCGTGTAACCACCTGTCATAGATGAGATAAATAGTGGAAATGAAAATCGTTTTCCCAAAAGTGTTGCACCCAGATCCACTTCAGTCGGGTTTACTTCTGGAAGTGCGTTGTGTACAAAATCGTATCTCTCAAATCCCGTCGATTTTTGGTAAAAAACATCACTGTATGCCGTGAGTTCAACGTGATCTTTTTTTCGCTCCTGTATGGACATCGATCCTGATTAATTAATTATCTGTTTGACGTGATGCGGGATAGCACTTTGTGGATGTGAACAATTGTATGCCCGAATCACAAAAATTTACTTCATGCAAAATATAGCCTGAATTACGAGCATAATACAATTTTCAAACCATATACGATCCGCCATTGATATGAAAAGTTGAGCCTGTCATATGTTTAACTTCTCCGCTTGCCAAAAAAGATACCAGGTTAGCCACTTCTTCGGGTTGTGTAATCTCATCAAATGCAGATCCAGCTGTTAACGCCTCTACTCCCAAAATGTCTACAGACTCTTTCGCCATATCTGTCTCAATAAATCCGGGTGCTACCGTATAAGCTACAATTCCTTTTTTACTGAAATCTCTGGCTATACTTTTTGTAAACGCCGCCATACCTCCTTTTGATGCCGCATAAGCAGCATATTCCTGTGTATCTCCGCGATATGCTGCTCTCGATGCGATATTGATAATAATCCCCTCACTGCCACTTTTTTGATGAGCGTTGATAAACCATTTGGATAGCAGCGCAGCAGATCTCAGATTTACGTTCATGGTTTGATCCCATACCTCAAGCCAATCCTCGTCAGAGACTTCAAAATCTGCGTCAATGAATATCCCTGCGTTATTTATCAATACATCAGGTAACTCGCTATTTGATTGAAATACCGGATTTAGCTTTTCATAAATCGCATCAAAATCATTCAAATCAACCTGAATTTCCGTGAACAGTTCAGACATTTGAAATTCCGGAGGAAACTCTGAACTGCGTCGCGTGCCGGTTACCCGAATATTTTCTTTCAGTAACTTATCTGTAATTGCTTTTCCAATACCTCTCGATGCCCCGGTAACAACTGCGTGTTTCATAAAATTTTACTCCTTATAACTCATTTTCCTAATTTCTGTTCAGATTGTTAAGCATTGAGTCAGTTCAAAACCAACTTTTCCGCTTAAAATAGTAAATCATTCCGCCGGTCAACAAAACCATCAATCCAAGAGAAAATGGATATCCAAAATACCAGTTCAGTTCAGGCAAGTTATATGGGCTCACCTCCGAATTAAAGTTCATCCCATAAATTCCTGCAATAAAGGTGAGCGGAATGAAAATTGTTGCAATAATAGTAAGTACTTTCATCACCTCATTCATCCGGTTACTCAGCCCGGACATGTACATATCATAGAGTCCGAATACCATCTCGCGATTTGTCTCCATACTGTCCACAACCTGAACTATATGATCGTACAAATCCCTCAGAAAAACTTTTACTTCTGTAGAGATGAGAGGCAGATCATCACGTATGAGCGAATTGATTCCATCGCGCAGCGACCAAACCGATTTTCTAAAGAAGATTAAATCTCTTCGAAGTGCGTGAATTTTCTGGAGCTGCTCTTCCCTGGGGTCATCCAGAATTTCCTCCTCTATCTTCTCAATATTTTCATTGATCACATCCAGCGCATAGAAATAGTGATCCACAATATTATCAGCCAGTGCATAGGCCAGGTAGTCCGGCCCGAATTTCCGAAGCCTTGTTGTGGTGAGTTCCAGGCGCTTCAAAATCGGATCAAAAATGGGCTCATCGCTTTCCTGGAATGAGAGTACATAATTATCACCTAAAACTATACTGATCTGTTCAGTTTGCACATTGTAGTTTCCATTATCTCCCTCATGCTGTTTAATCATTCTTAATACGATGTAAACAGCATTTGGATAGTGTTCTACTTTCGGACGCTGTGAGGTGCTTACAATATCTTCCTGAACCAGAGGGTGCAACTCAAAGTAGTTCCAGACCGTTTTCAGTTTTTCGATGTCGTGAAGTCCGCGTATCTGAATCCAGGTTTTTGACTTATTCTGCAAAAAGGGTTCCGACTTTTCAATTTTTTGAATGGGAATGATGTCGTAGTGGCTTTCATCAAAGTCGTGCACCGTCATCAATACTTCATCCAGGCGCTGTACCCCGGTATGAATTGCCGTTCCGGGCACCTGTCCGGGAGGTTTTCGGTGATGTCTCCTCAGATGCCCTGAACTAAAAATAGATTGAAATTTATGCGCCGCTTTTTTGGATGCTTTATTCATTAGTTAACTAAATTAACTTATCAATTGACCTGAGTAATAACAGTACTCTTTTTTTTTGAGAATATCGATCCTTTCTCGAAATCATATCATCAGTAATCCGGCAAATCAATTCTGATTAAACCGTACAATTCGATAACTTCCCATGCCCATCAGTAGGAATTTTTAGTACAATTATGATCAATTTTACAGCTCAGCCTAAAATCGAACTCCATCTCCATCTCGACTGCTCACTCAGCTATAGTGTAGTTCAAACGCTCGATCCCTCGATCACGGAAACTCAATATAAGAATGAATTTGTAGCGTCTGTAAACTGCAGAGACTTAAATGATTACATTGCAAAGGCCGGACGTGCAATAGATTTGATGCAAAGCAGAGAAGCTTTACGTTTAGTTACTCTCGATCTTTTTGATCAGCTCAAAAATGATAATGTAATTTATGCAGAGTTACGATTTGCACCTCTTGAACACACAAAAAAAGGATTAACTCCCCAACAGGTTGTTGAAGCCGTTGAAAAAGCTACACAAGAAGGTATTCAGCGAACGGGAATTGAAGCCGGAGTCATATTGTGTACGCTGCGGCACTACTCTGAAGAGGAGAGCCTTGAGACTGTAAACCTTTGCTCTGATTTTAATAACACAAGAATTGTGGGATTTGACATTGCAGCCGATGAAGCCGGTTATCCGGTGGATAATCATGTAAAAGCTTTTGAGTATGCCCGTCGATACAGCATTCCCTGTACGGCTCACGCGGGTGAAGCGTGCGGGGCTGAAAGTGTTTGGGAAACCCTGCAAGAGTTTAAACCTTCCCGAATTGGCCATGGAGTGCGAAGTGTTGAGGATCCGAAATTGATGGAGCATTTGAAAAAAAAACAAATTCACCTTGAAGTTTGTCCCACGAGCAATACATATACAAAAGTAGTATCCAGACTTGAAGATCATCCGGTAGATAGAATCTATAATTCCGGTGTATCCATGAGTATTAACACGGATGGACGAACCATTTCGAATGTTTCACTTCGGGATGAGTATGAATCGCTTCATGAAATTTTTGATTGGACAAAAGAGCATCTGCTTACGTGCAATCTGGAAGCAATTGAGCACGCTTTTATTGATGAAAAGATGAAGGAAAAGCTACGCTTTAAGCTATTAGATGGTTGGAAATGAAAAACCTTGGAGGTTTTAGAAACCTCCAAGGTTTAGAAAGATGATTTTATTTTAAATGCCAAACCGCTCAAAACGAGCAGTCGTGTGACTGACACTTCTATCTCCAGCCTACACGATCCATCAATCGAATAGCCAGCGGATTGTTTTCTCCGTAAGACGTTACATTTACAGCATCACTGTCAAATGATCCAAACTCTCCCAAAACACCCGGAACTTCCATGTCCTGCAAAATTGGGAATTCATTATTTCCAATCGAGTAAAGCTGCTGTGCTTCTTCTGTTGCGAGATATTCGATAAACCGAACGGCATTCTCTTTGTTGGGTGAGTTTGATGCAATTCCGGCACCGCTGATATTCACATGGGCTCCGCCAAATTCAGATGTTGGGAAGTAGATAGCCACATTCTCGGCCACTTCCTGGTCTTGCTCTTGTTCAGACTGCATTAATCGAGCCAGGTAGTAGTGGTTAGCGATAGCTACATCACAGATACCGGCCGCAACGGCTTTAATTTGATCTGTATCTCCACCCTGAGGATCTCTTGCGAAATTGTTGACAAGTCCCTCTGCCCACTCTTCTACTCGTTCCTCACCGTGACTTTCAATCATTGAAGCAACCAGCGACTGATTATAAATATTATTGGAGGAACGAACACACAGCCTTCCGCTCCACTCTTCGTCAGCAAGTTCCAGGTACCCTTTTAAATCTTCCGGATCTACATTTTCTTTATTGTAGATGATGCCACGAACTCGTTCGGAAAGTCCAACCCACATATCATCCACATCACGAAGCTGGTCAGGGATAACACGTTCCAGGTAGTCGGATTCAATCGGTTGCAGCACACCTGCTTCTTTCGCTCTCCATAGACGGCCGGCATCAACTGTAATGACTACATCCGCCGGACTATTGATCCCCTCGTTTCTCATTCTTTCAATTAATTCATCACTTGAACCCTCAATCAAGTTGATCTCAATACCGGTTTCTTCGGTAAATTGATCATAAAGTTCAAGATCAGTGTCGTAGTGACGCGAGGAGTAAATATTTAATTCGTTCGTATCTGAGCATGAAAAAAGAAAAGCCAGGGAAGCAATAAGTAAAAGTATTCGTTTCATTGATCAGGGAGCTATTTTTTATTAATAATTTTATTTAGACCAATTCTAAATAAATAACACCCAAGAATCAAGGCTTCGGGCAAATATCCGGTAAATTCCTCGTCAGTCTAGATTTGAGACTGACGAGGTTTAGATTCAATTCAAGCCTCTGATGACAGAGTCTCTTCAATTACTCGTTTTTGAATGTCGTTCGGTACCGGACCATAATCGTGAAATCGCCTTCTATAAGTTGCACTGCCCTGGGTCATGGACTTTAATCGAGTTGTATATTTATCCAGCTCCTGCAGGGGTACAATTGCTTTAATTTTTTGAATAGATCCCTCGGAATCCATGCCAAGAATTTGTCCGCGTCTCGAACTTAAATCACTCAGTACATCTCCCATATAATCAGATGGCAGAGTGACTTCAATTTCGTACAGCGGCTCTAAAAGCTGTGGTGAAGCGTTCAGAAAACCTTCTTTAAATGCCATCAAAGCAGCTGTTTTAAAGGCAGCTTCATTAGAGTCGACCGAGTGCATTGAGCCGTCGTACACAGAAACACGAATATCCCTTGCACGGCAGCCGCTCATAGGTCCACTCTCCATTTTTTCCATAATCCCTTTCAAAATGGCCGGCAAAAATCGATTATCAATCACCCCGCCTACAATACAGTTTTGATAAACCAATTTACCGCCCCACTCCAGGTCTATCTCTTGTACGTTTCTCACATTTAAATCATCCCTGTCAGGAATTCCTTCGTACCAGGGTTCAATAGAGAGATTAACTTCTGCAAATTGACCGGCTCCCCCACTCTGCTTTTTGTGCTTGTAATGAGCCTCCGCTTTCCGTGTAATCGTTTCACGATATGGAATTCTGGGTGTAATAAACTCAACCTTCAGCTGAAACCGATTTTGCAGCTCATGGAGAATCACATTCAGGTGCTCCTCACCCAGCCCGTGCAAAATAGTCTGTTGCAGTTCCTGGCTATGCTCCACCCGCAGTGACGGATCTTCTTTTTCAATCTGATGGAGAGCATTACTTAATTTATCCTCATCACCCTCATTCAGCAATTTGATTGCAACCCTAATGGTGGGTTCCGGATATTCGATCGGATCAAACTCAAGGTCATTCTCCTTCCCGGTCAAAGTGTCGCCCGAAGTTGTATTCTTCAGTTTCACAGTCACACCGATGTCGCCGGCATCCAGTTGCGACACTTCAGTTCGTTTTTCACCCTGAGCGCTGAAGAGAGCACCTAACCGAAGTGAATCTCCGGTTCTCTTATTTTCCAAATCCATCCCATGCTGAACAGATCCATCCATTACTTTAAAATAGGTCAGATCTCCCACATGACTCTCAGACGTTGACCGGAATACAAACAGAGCCGGTTCCCCTTCCGGATTTACCTTATGAGATTTTCCGCTTTTGGTTGGAAGCTCTCTTTCGGTAGGATCCGGAGTTACATTGCCAATAAAGCCCATAATACGCCCGGAACCCATGTTTTTTTCCGCAACCGTACAGAACATAGGAAAGATATCGCGGTTCAGCATTCCTAATTTCAGTCCATCACGCATCTGGTACTCATCCAGTTCACCATTTTCAAAATAGAGATCGAGAAGGCTTTCATCATTCTCGGCTATGGTTTCAACCAACTCGTTATGCAGTAATTCAGCCTGAGCTTTCAGAGACTCGGGAATGGGAAGCTTGTCAGGTCGGCCACCGGCTTCAGGAAACTCATACATCGTCATTTTCAATACATCCACAATGGCGTGAAAATCATCCCCTTCACTATACGGAAACTGAACCACAGCGACACCCCGGCCAAACCGTTCTTTAGCCATGTCCACCGTTTTTTGGAAATCGGAAAGTTCACTGTCCAGTTTATTTGCAATCAACATGGTAGGAAGATTTCGTTTCTCAGCCGCTTTCCAAAAAGCTTCTGTACCCACTTCTACGCCATATTCGCTGCTTAAAACAATCATAGCTGAATCTGCTACATGAAGAGAATCTGATACCTGTCCCCAGTAATCGGGTGTACCGGGTGTATCCAGAAGGTTGATTTTTGTACCCCGCCAATCGAGATGAAGAATCGATCCATATACAGATTTTTCCTTCTCTTTTTCAATTTCATGATAATCTGAGAGCGTAGATTTATTTTCTATTGAGCCTCGCTTGTGAGATGATCCTGATTCGAAAATCATCGTTTCGGCCAGTGTTGTTTTTCCTGAACCTGTGTGCCCCATCAGAGCTACATTTCGAATCTTGCTGGTTGGGTAGTTTTTCATGAATACTCCTCTTTAAATTATCTATTCCGGCAAACCGGTTGTATCACATTCATGTCGGCTTCACCGATTATGTTTTGCTAACTTCTCTTCGCTATCTTTCCTATTCTAATTTATAAGGCTTGAGTTTGAAATCAATATGAAAAAAATACTTTTATTACAGACCGGCGGTACCATTGCCATGCAACTAAACAGTAACGGTCCTGAACTGGATTCAGACCGCTGGAGTGATCTGCTTTACAAAGAGATTCCCGAGCTTTCTCAAGTTGCCGATCTGGAAGCTGAAAAGGTGTTTTTTGAAGACAGTTCAGACGTGAACCGTTCCCACTGGAAGCTGCTTGCCGAATCGATCTACCAGCGTTATGAGAACTATGATGGGTTTGTCATTCTTCACGGCACCGATACCATGGCCTACACCGCATCTGCTTTATCCTTTGCTCTTTTAAACAGTAACAAGCCCATTATTTTTACCGGAAGCCAAGTCCCGATGAGCAAACTTCGGAGTGATGCACGTCGCAATTTAGTAAATGCGGTTGAACTGGCTACTCAACCCATTCCGGAAATTGCCATCTGTTTTAACGACCACCTGTTCAGAGGAAACCGAAGCACAAAGATGAGTATTGGTGATTTTGATGCGTTTGCATCACCCAACTATCCACATCTGGCTGAAATTGGAATAGACATCAAGTTGTCTGAAAATATTCTGAAACCCACCGGGACATTGAGCTGCAACCCGGTTTTTGATGACTCCATTTTTGTTTTGAAGCTTCATCCGAACCTTAAATCGGAGTATTTGGATTGTCTGGATCTTGGAAAAATAAAAGTGGTTATCATAGAAGCTTTTGGTAGTGGCAACATGCCGGTTAAGGGAGATTATAACCTTTTGCCATTTTTAGACCGATGCAAAAATCAGGGCGTTCACGTTATTATCACATCACAGGCGGCATACGATTCTGTAACACTTGAACAATACTCGAGTGGACGGGAAGCCAAAAAACGCGGAGCACTCAGTGCAGGATCGATGACGATGGAGGCTACAATTACAAAATCGATGTATTTACTTGGACAAAACCTGGATCAAGAAAAATTCAGAAATCAATTTGAAAAAAACCTGGCCGGGGAGCGTTAATACCCCTCGCCTGTCGACTTCCACAACACTATGAACCTCAACTCAACACCTGCAGTCGACGGGCGAGTCCTCAATCTATTTCTCATTCCAACAACCCGATCGTCGAAAAATGCAATCGACAGTCGGGTGAAATTATTTGTGATCATTTTTATACATTGTAAATAATCCCAAGTAATTTAACACAGCTAACCAATTTAATCTTCATGTTTTTCATATTTGATGTAGAAACCATACCCGACTTTGAATTTCTTCGAAGAGTATTAAACCAGCCCGATGTAGGTGAAGAGGAGCTGCTTTTGCAGGCAAGCGAAGAGTTAACCCGAAACAACAGTGGATTTCTTCCCCCAATGTATCATCGCATGGTCTCATGGGCAGGACTCTGGGTTGAAAACAATGGAAAACCGGTTCAGAAAGTTGCCTGGAATGGAGAAGATGAAAGAGAAGGTCTTGAATCCATTTTTGATACACTTCTGACCTATAAGGATTTTGGATTGGTACATCACAATGGCCGTGGATTCGACCTCCCGTTGCTCACCTACCGCTCCATGAAGCACAACATGCAGATGCCCATGCGTCTGAATCACTACGACATCCGCTATCGTTTCAGTAAAGAGAATATTGACTTAATGGATGAGTTCAGCAATTACGGTGCCAGTTCCTATCCCAAGCTTAAGCATCTCGGTTATTTGATTGATGTTCCATTTAAACAAACAGCCGAAGGAAATGAGGTATTAGCCATGTATAGAGAGGGAAAACTGCCCGAAATTGAGCATTATTGCTACGAAGATGTGATGGCTACGTATATCGTCTGGCTTAGGATGAAATATACGGTTGGTGACATTCCATTGGATATCTTTTCAAACCTAAACGAACGAGCTCTCAGCAAACTGAAGGAGATCCAAGCCGGGTAATTTACACCGGTAAAAACATTTACGTTGACATGGTATTTCTACTAATCTCTAATTTCAGAAATTACACCTTACTGGTTCTGACTTCATCATAGATTATTGAAGTCACATAGAAATATTATCTTTCAGCCCTCATACCTCGCATCTATTCTCTCACACCTCGCCAAACAAAATCACCACTCCACAGACAGTCTGCCAAAACCACCATCGAAACGAGTTGTCTCTTGTCTTGGCCAACCGATACCCGACTCTCTATCTCCATCCACATCGTATGATACTCCTGCCAATAGGTATACATTTGGATTAATTCTGTAGCCTATCGTAAATGTAATACGGTCACTTCTCTCCCTTACAATCGGGTAGGCTCTTCTGAAATTATAATCCCGGATACCGTTCGACGGATCCTCCTCTCCCTGCAGATATCGGTAATCGGCATGAAATTCTAAACCGACTTGTGCTCCCTTTTCGGATGAGCCGTATAATAACCGGCTTTTCATTTTCAGGCGATACTCTTCAAAATCAAACGGACGGCGGACATCCTCCAGATAGTCAGGTGAAATATCGTCCGGAACAGCATCACCCTGCAATTGATCCACAACCCGTTCCAGCCACATCCACTGTTCCACACTAATTTTTTGATAATTTCCGGTAACAAAAAATCCACCGGAATTGCTGAACTGCCGCGTGTAGAAATCATCATCAAAATCTGATCCCGGTAAAGGCTGCCTTCTCAGTTTCGAAAATCTCCTTTGATAGGTAAATCCTACTACTCCAATCGGATGAGAATATTGAACCAGTGCTCCCACATAGTGAGCCCACTCTTCATCCCAATAATCTAAGTTTTCAACCTCTGTTGAACTGACCTCCTTTTCAGAATATGACTGAATTCCGGTCAACAATTCAGCTCTGAAATTCTTTATCGTCGGAGAGATCAATTTCAGATTAAACAGCAAAGGGCGACGCTTGTACTGATACGTTGTTTTGTAGCGATCATTCCATTGATTAGCACTGCCGGCTGCCAGATCCTGAACTACGTTTGCCCCCCAATCCAGGTATGTTATTCCTGTTTGAATCATCCCCGTTTCAAAATCGCCGTATCTGTAATAAAGGGATAAATCCAGATCAGATTTGCTGTTTGTAAGAGTGTGATTAGCTCCTACCCGGTGATTTTCCTTTATCCTGTACTCATACCCAAGCTGAAACAAAAACCGGTTGGCTCGCAACTTTTCCTCATGAGTACCATCAACTAACAGTTCATGATTATCATTGAACACGTAGTTGAATTTAATCTTGTTCTCAATATAAAACTCTGTCGCATTCAGGCTCCCTGAAGCCAGCCTGTAAGCCTGATCAGCCTCCTGCCAATCATATGCATCGGCCATAGTATAACGATAGGTCAAGAGATCAATTTCATGCTCGGGGCTCATCAGATTTACATTTTCCCGAAACAAGCCGCGATTGTAAAGTGTGCCTCCATAATTATTGTTACGGTCCAGCATAAAATTCAGTGTACGCTGTTCCCACTCCATGAGCGTAACTCCATTCTGAGCATCAACTTGCTGTAATCCTGTTATGAGTATAAAAAGAGTAATTGTTATCCTCTTGAGATAAAGTATAGCCTGCCTCATGAATTTTTACTGATTAATAATTTGCTCAATGATAATAAAAACATGGTTTCTAACCTGAATCAATCTATAATTGTATTGACTTTAAATTCGGACCAAATTATCTTTAATTAGATTAATAGATAATATGAAACAATCCATCAGCTCAATATTGGTTATTATATCGCTACTCTTCTCTATGACGGAGATTAGTAAGGTAGCGGTATTGGGTTATACAATGTTCACAGATGGAGAAAAAGCGGCTCAATTCTGTACCTGCATGGGTTGCTCTCATAGTACCGAATCAGAGAAAGAAAGTTGCATGGTAGACATGGGAAGTGACAATTCTCATGAAGAAGAAAGTGAGCCAATGCACTGTAACATGACTCAATCTGCAAATGGCTCTTCTGTATGCGGTTGTGACAATTCCCCTTCCGGTGAAAAACAAATTCTATTCAACACACTGGATAAAACGGCTTTACTTGCCGGCTTTCAATACACTTCAAGAGAGTTTAAACAAAGTATTGAACATCTAAACCGAGAGGAACATCCGGTTTCCGTTCAACGAGATATATTTCACCCTCCCCGAGCATAATCATCCTATCGCACATGCTGCAGCATGAATCCCTCTGCAGTTCACTATAAACACAATTTTATACTAAGGATGAATTATGTCTTATTTCAAATTCATCGTTGCTGTGGTGGCTCTGTGTCTCTATGCAGATATTCTCCATGCAACGAATCTTAATACTGTCAGCACAGATACTAATGCAACTTTAACTAAAATTACCGGTGTTGTATACTCTTCCGATACAAATGAACCGATTTCAGGTGCACACGTATGGATAAGCAACCCTGAACTCATGGCTGTGACAGATGCTGATGGCTTTTTCAGTTTAGAACTGGGCACTGTAACAGAACCGATTACGGTTCGGATCAGTCACATCGGTTTTAGGCCAATCACAGAAAATATAGAACCGGATGAACTTCAGTCCGGAACTCCCCTTCAGTTTGTTCTTACTCCTTCATCTGAAATGATGAGTCCCCTTACGGTACTTTCGCACAGAGTCATGAACTCCCCGTCTAATCAAATAGGTACGGATAAGGCCGCATTCTTGCCAATCGATTCAGGACAATTTCTGCGTGAAGCGGGGAATGCTTCCGGGATTCGAAAAGGAGGATTCGGAATTGATCCGGTACTTAGAGGGCTCAGTGGAAGCCGTCTGAATGTGCGCCTGGATGGTCTGACTGCAACAGCGGCTGCTTGTCCCAACCGGATGGATCCACCCACATCGCATATCCGTCTCAGTGATATTGAACGTGTGGAAATTCATCGGGGACCTCACGCATTACAGTATGGCCCCTCTTTTGGCGGAACTGTTAACTTTGTCAGCCACAAATCTCCGGACTATATAAACTTTGGTCTGAACGGTGATGTCCGGGCCGGTATAGAGAGTAATACAGGTCACCAGAAAACAGACGCCCGAATCCAGGGTGGGACAGAAAACTGGGATTTCCTTCTCAGTGGCGGCTTGTCATCAACCGATGATTACACAGGTGGAAGTGGATTGACAGTTGCGTCCGGTTTTCAATCCTATGATTTCGGTTTAGAAGGCGGGATCAACGTTTTTGCGGGTCATCGACTGACTGCCGGATGGTCACAATCATTTATCCGTGATGCAGATTTCCCTGCGTTAATGATGGATATGGCCATTGATGATACCTACAAATTTAAAGCCGGTTATGAATGGACACCCAACCAAGCAGAAAACCTTTCTACAGTTGAAATCAATGGGTACTGGAGCCTGGTAGATCATGAAATGAATAATCATAACCGTGATTCATTTAATATGCGGGATGCTATTGCTCTTGCTGAAACCGAAACATACGGCGTTCACAGTAAAGTAAAAGGTCAGTACAACTCAGGCTCTTATACGATGACTGCAGGAATCGACCAGCTGGACGTAACAGGAACACGGTTTGTAGACATAAAAATGGGACCGCAAGCCGGAAATAGTATGACATATAATTTATGGCAGGATGCTTCCATTTTTAACGCAGGAATATATTCCGGATTTGAGCACTTCATCGATCGATGGACAGTCTCAGCCGGAACACGGATCGATTACAATCAAGCAGATTCCAAAGATCCTGCGCCTCGATTCGAAAACACCGATGTCAATTCCACTCATGTGAACTTTAGCGTCAGCGCTGGAATTACGCGTCAAATAACTTCCACAACTACAGCAGGTTTTTATGTGGGGCGTGGAGTGCGCAGCCCCGATGTAACCGAAAGGTATATCAACTTTCTGACTATTGGTCGCGACAGTTACGAATACACCGGCAATCCGGATTTAAAAGCAGAGGCAAATAATCAGGCCGATCTGGTACTGAAATCTGAATTCGGAAATTTTAGTATAGAAACAACAATCTTTGCTTCCTACATGACAAACTATATTTCTGCAGTGATTAATGAGGATTTGCAACCGGTTGGTATGGGAGCTCCCGGTGTCAGAGAATTTCAAAATCGCGGAGATGCCCTTTTCTCCGGTTTTGAACTTGCCATGAGTCACAATTTGTCAAGAAGCTGGTTTGTTGGATTAAACAGTTCATTTACCAGGGCTGAATACCTCGACAACAATACACCTGTTGCAGAGATCCCTCCTTTTGAGTCAACCCTCAATATTGGCGGTTCTCTGTTCATGGACCGAATCATGCCGGACATAAGCGTTCGAAGAGTCTTTCCTCAAAATCGCTTTAATGAAGAGTTTGGAGAGAGCAGAACACCCGGCTTCTGGTTAGTTGATGCTACATTGAGTTCAATTCTTTATGATGGTATTTCGCTTTCAGGCGGTGTGCGAAATCTACTCGATGAGGATTATTACGAGCACTTAAATCGACAATTTAATCCCGGTGTAAATCCATCAGGAAGCTATTTACCTGAACCCGGCCGGCGATTGTTTATTGAACTATCTGTTCGGTTTTAATATCTAGATTTACAGTAGCCACACATCAAATATGAATAGATGTGTGGCTATTATTATATCAGGATGAACTGTTTTAACATCTGAGAATTTTATAATGGTTTGGATCATTCAATCCTTGAAGGTAAATTAGTTTTAGAGACAACAGATTGACAAAGCAATTTATGAAATAATTGACGATTCAAGAGACTATAAATTGACTAGTTGCATGGTTATGAAATAAAACCAAATGGTTGGCTATAATGATCAGTAATTCTGAGCAGGAGTTAGACCTTTTTTTTAACAACTCGATTTTCGGGGCATTTTTTATGATGCTTGATAATCCTATTGAGTGGAATGATCAGGCAGATAAAAATCAACTCATCAATTACGTGATCCACCACCTCAAAGTAACCCGTGTTAACCAAGCCTTTCTTGATCAGTACAAAGCTAAAGAAGATGAAATACTGGGTTTAACCCCATTCGATTTCTTTGAGCATGATTTAGAGCAGGAAAAAATATTGCTCAAAAATATTTTTGACAACGGTAAATATCGCGATATCAGTTACGAAAAGAAAAATGATGGGACAGATGTGGTATTTGAAGGTGATTATGTAGTGCTCTATGAAGAGAACGATCCAAAAAATAGAATTACCGGAGTTTTTGGAGTACAACAGGATATCACAAGGCGTGTTGAACATCAAAAAGAGCTTGAAAAAGCTCTTGAAGAGAAAGAAATATTATTAGCAGAAATTCATCACAGAATTAAAAATAATCTGGCAATTGTATCCGGTCTGATGCAAATTCAAGCTTTTGAAGCTGAAGAAGAAGTTGTAAAACAGAAACTGACCGACAGTATGTTTCGGGTTCAGACCATGGCCACCATTCATGATATCATTTATAAAAATAAAGACTTTTCGAAGCTCGATTTTTCAATAATGATTGAAAAGTTAATCCATACTATTAAAGATATGCTTTTGGATGGAAAGGAAATTGAATTTCAAATCGAAAAAGAGACGATCTTTTTAAACATTAAACAAGCTGTCCCGTTTGCGCTTATTGTAAATGAATTAGTCACTAATATATTCAAACACGCTTTTAGAGGGAAAAAAGAGGGCTGCATATGTGTCTCAATAGAACAAGATGATGGCCAAATACATTTTACAATAGAAGACAACGGTGTGGGTTTTCCCGATGGAATGGATTTTGAAAAAAGCGACACATTGGGCCTTCAAATGGTAAAAATGTTAAGCCAGCAACTCAGGGGGGAATCATCTTTCCAAAAAATGTCAAAAGGCACGAAGTTTGATCTGAAGTTTACAGCTGTTTAATTTTCTTCTTTCAAAAATTCAACATCCTCAGCCCTTCCTGAAGTAACTAAAAAACCTTCGATGTTACCGTTTTCATCCCTGAAAAATTCAAAATCCCAGGAACCCGCTGTCCATTTATCTTTTTCATCTTCATCCATCATTCCATTCGGACTTAATCTGCGTTCCAAATGAAGATTGCCGTCTTCCACTTTTAACAAATACTCTGCCGGAAGTTCTTGATTTATATATCGGCCCGAGTACTCTGATAGATACTCCTCAAACTGATCCTGCAGCAGATAATCTGCAATCTGATCGTTAAATGATTGAGGATCTGCATCACCACGATTGCATGTAGTTACCATCGAAATACCGCTTTGTGGATATCGCATAAAGTTGGTTTTAAATCCGGAAAATGAACCGCCATGACTAACGGTTTCCATTCCTTTTCTGACAGATACCCGAATTCCGCGTCTGTAATCCATCAATTCACCGTCAGCGTATGTTGGAGAGATCAATGTCTGTTTTAACTCCTCGGCTTCCTGCCGGGTAATGCCTCCCTCCCAGCTTAAATTACCGTACCAAAACTGTTCCCACTTCTCAAAGTCCTGGTGTGTGGTATAGAGTCCGCCGCCACCAACACCCTGAAAATTTCCGGGATAAGAGCGCCGGATATCACCGTTAGAAACCTGGTAACTAATCGCTCTGTTTGGAATGATACGAGTTCGGTCATCATGAAAATGAGATACACTCATCCCAAACGGTTCGAAAAATTCCTTGTCAACAAATTCAGGAAAGCTCATTCCACTAATCTCCTGAACAAGAAAAGCCAGCAGCGTATAGCCGCTGTTTGTATAGGAGTAGTCTGATCCCGGTTCAAACATCAACTCCTCTCCTTTTTTGATCACTTCTACATAATCCTCTAAATCCATTACATCATTGATATCCATTCCTCCAATTCTCATCAATCCGTAAATATCGGGCAAACCGGAGGTGTGGCTAAACAGGTGACGAACCTGAACATCCGAAGCCCAGTCAGGCCAATCATCAACATATTCAGAAATTGGGTCAGACTCATCGAGCTCACCTCTGATGATCAAAAGTTGAGCTGCAGACGCAGTAAACTGTTTGGAAACTGAGGCCATATAGAATCTTGTAGAGTCGCTGTTTTCAATCCCATAGTCCAGATTTGCGACACCATAGCCTTTGGTAAAAATCGACTGCCCGTCCCGAAAAATTGAAACCGCACAACCCGGAACAGAATTATCATCGTAATCTGCAAAGATTTCATCAACTCTTTGGACAAGTGAGTCGGGGTGTGTTTGAGAAAAAAGCATTTCTGCGCTGAAGAGCGAGAACAGAATAAAAATCAGGGGTAATGGTATTAATCTTTTCATAGAAGTGTCTGTCAGTTCTTACGTTCAAAAGTGATGTTTGCGGTTCGGCTCGATCTCAATTTCATAGACTCAATCTGATCGCCATTACGCTCAAATGTTACAGTTCTGCTTCCCGCTTCAAATTCATCGTCCTCTTGCCAAACCATTTCATCTTTTTCACCTAAACCCCGAATCAGGTATAGTTTTCCTTCTTCCTCAATCACATCGAATTCCGTTCGAAATAAATCATTTTGATAGGTTCCTGTATATTCTTCAAATAGCTCCATAAATGCATCTTTCAAAAAGATATCTGCCACCTCTCTTGCATGGGATGCCGGACTGATATTGCTTCTATTACAGAATACAATCACGCCCAGTTCGTAATCGGTAAAATGCATGTAGCTGGTTCGGAATCCCATATAATTTCCGCCATGGCCAAATGTATCCAGTTTCCGATAATCACTGACCCGGATTCCGGCAGCATAATCTTGTTCATCTCCGTCATTGAATACACCCAACTTGAGCATCTTTTTTCTGAAATCCTTCAGGTTCGATCGGTTATCCAGAAAATTGGCATCCCATTTTGCAAAATCCTCTATAGTAATAAACAGTCCCCGAGCACCTACCCGATCCAAATTGTCTCGGTAAAATCGTCCCACTCCGTTGCTTGTAGATCTGTAGCTTTCCGCCCTGTTGGATACAATCATCCCTGTGTCATCATGGAAATGCGTGTCCTCCATCCCAAGGGGTTCAAAAAAGTGCTTGTTTGTGTACTCTCGCAAGGACATTCCTGTCAAGTTTGGAACAAGTACAGACATCAAAAAATAACCGCTGTTGCTGTAGAGATAACGGGAATTCGGTTCAAAATTTAGCTTGGTTTGATTTGAAATCAACTCAAGTGTAGCGTCAGGACCGGTTGTGTTATCCAATCCGACATCCTTTAAAGCCAGCAGGCTGAAAAGATCTCTTAATCCCGAAGTATGATGTATGACATTCCGTGCAGTAATCGGTGTTTCAAAGTCGGGCAGTTCCGGAATGTAGGTTTTTAGATTTTCGTCCAGATCCAACAGTCCTTCCTGTTCCATCATCAAAAGAGCTGCAGCGGCAAACTGCTTGGAGATAGATGCAATCATAAACCGGGAGTTAGGTTCTATCGGAATACCATAATCCAGATTGGCCATTCCATAACCTTTTGAAAAAATCAATCCACCCTGATGAGTTACACCAACCGCACAGCCGGGAGTCTCTATGGTATAGTCGGTAAATACTGAGTCCACCTCTGCTGTATCAACTTGATCAAATGTAAGTTGCACCGATTGAGAAAAACCACCCACTGTTTGAAAAATAAATATCAGCAGAGTGGCTAATGTTAACTTGTTTATCCTACTGTTCATATACAGGCTACTTCCTCTTCGTTAAAAACCCAACAACAACCACAAATGCTACAGAACCGATAATAGACCAGATAATGGGAAATGTATTTCCACCAACATTTACATTAAACAGTTCCGGCAGACCCAGCTGCGCACTCATCCATTGTCCCAAAAGTGCCCCAATAAATCCAACGACGATGGATACGATGCATCCGCCTCTTGAGTAGCCTGCAATTGCTTGTCCTATGGATCCGCATACTCCGGCGATTAACAGCAGAAGTAAAAATTCAAGTAATGACATAATGATACCTTTTATGGTTTAAATTAACGGAGATGAAATGGCTCTCAACATACTTAAAGAACTGCTGCCACTTCTTGTTTCATTTTTGCTAAATCTTATTGCCCTTTTACTATTCCCTCACGGCGTGGATCGGCTCCTCCAAAATATCCGTCTTCCGTTACCTGAATTGCCTGAATTCCACTGGTTAATGTCCTTTCTGTCACTTCATGTCCACGGTCCTGTAATGCTTCGATCAATTCCGATGGGAACCGGCCTTCCTCCAATACTGAAGCTCCATTGTAATTAGCGAAATTTGGCAAATTAATTGCATCTTGAGCATTCAGATCCCAATCGTACATTCCAATAATTGCTTTGGCGGTATAGTGAATAATTGCAGCTCCGCCCGGTGATCCTACACTTGCTAGAATTCTGCCCGAATCCTTTTCAAAAGCCAGCGAAGGACTCATGCTTGATCTTGGGCGTTTGTTCGGTTCCACGCGGTTAGCCATAGGGTTTCCATCATCATCAACCGGAGATAGTGAAAAATCGGTAAGTTCATTATTCAAAATAAATCCGCCCGGTAATCCGGTGCCGCCGTCACTCATAATCCGGCTTCCAAATCCATTTTCGATCGTTGTTGTCATCGAAACGGTATTGCCATCACGATCTACGATGCTAATGTGGCTGGTGCCGCTTTCAGGCTGATACGGTTGTACGCCGAGCATTGCCTGTATCTCACCGGGATTTCCGGGCTCAGCGGTTCCCATACTCTGATCTCCAATTAAAGACGCTCTTTCCGAAAGGTAGGCAGGTTCCATCAGGCTATTCCAGTCTCCGGCGGGTGCATCTACAAAATCCCAGTCCCCGATGTATTTGTTACGATCAGCAAATGCGAGTTTTGCAGCTTCAAGATAGTTGTGCATCCAGTCGGCCGTCATCAAACCGTTCTCAAAATCAGTTTCTGACGAGTCCACTTGTTCAAGGATTCCAAGTATCTGCATGATGGCAATATGCCCTGAAGATGGAGGTGGAAATCCACAGATATTGTACGATTTCCAGTCGTTACAGAGAGCTCTGGTTTCAAAATCCTGAGAGGGATAGTTATTAATATCTTCAACTGTCATGTTGCCGGGACGCTCATGTGAACGAATGCGTTCAACGATATGCTCTGCAACGTCACCTTGATAAAATGCATCGATTCCCTCATTGGCTACCCGTCTTAAAATCTCAGCTAAAGCGGGGTTTTTCAGTTCGTAACCAACCGATATGGCCTCACTGTTCTCGTCGTAGTAAAACTGTGAAGCAATATCGTCATTTCTGAACGCATCATCGCCGGCTAAAAGCTGGCTCAATCTAGGGCTCACCTTAAATCCATTTTCTGCAAGGGTAATTGCCGGCTCAAAGAGTTCACTCCAGGGAAGTACTCCATGTCTTTCATGAGCCTGTTTTAACATTGCAATAGTTCCGGGTACTCCCACAGATTTCCCGCTTCTTACTGCATCCCGAAACGGCAAGGGGTCTCCATTTTCATCAAGGAAGTGATTCTCATCAGCGGCAGCCGGAGCCGATTCCCGACCGTTGTAGGCATAAACCTGCTCTCCATCCCAGTTCAAAAGGAATGCTCCACCGCCTATTCCGCTGGATTGAGGTTCTACAAGAGTGAGCACCATCTGAACAGCTATGGCTGCATCAACAGCTGAACCGCCTGCCTGTATGATCTGATATCCGGCATCGGTTGCCAGTGGATTGGCGGCGGCAACCGCAAACTCCTCTATTGCCCATCCCGGTTTTTCGGTGTAGCCGGTTCCCATTTCGGGCTGTTCAGGTATGGAGTACGTAACTCGACTCTCTTCGGCTGATTCACAACCGATGGAGATTAATAATGAAAAAACTAAAAGTGAGAAAATGATTAACCGGGAGCGTATAGGATCGTTCATGTAGTACTGTAAATTTCAATTCAATATTGCATATTCAATCATTGGCTATCAGTAACACTGGCTTTTACTTACTGACAGTAAACTTCTCAAATATGACACATCAAGATGCTATTTACAAACCGCAAAACGATTGCACAGAGAATTTTAAACGTTTTTACGGCTTACTTGGAGAAAAGAGAAGAAACAGACGATATAAGTAACTGCAAATCTTTCAAGAACCTAATGTCTGCTACAAAAAGAAATATTGAATTGAATCAAAAATTTTAGGAGGGTATCTAAAAATGTTGTGGCACAAATTGAGTCGTGCCACAACTAACGGGAATTCTTTAAAGCCATTCAGACCATGGAATCCTGGAAAGCATCAGAATTAATCCCAGTCCGTAGTAAATAATGACGGTTCTGAATCTGCGAGCATCATCTCCCGGTTTCTTGGCTTTTATATAACCCACCGTAACTAAAACAATTCCGAGCAACATCATGAGCGGGTGTTCCAATATATAAAGACGGCTGAGGGATTCAGACATCGCTTCTCCTGAAAAATTGGACAGGCCAACAGGGGAAATAAGATAGAGTATCAATCCTATCAACAGCTGAAGATGTGTGGCAATAAATCCAATCAGTGCTACTTTCCTGACCTTTTCCGTAAACGATTTCTTTCCAACAAACTGAATAATTGTGTAGACAATCGAAAATACCAGCGCAGCTAATAAAAGATAAGCGAAGTAGGAGTGTAAATGTTTTAAACCAGTATACATTTGAAGTGGGTTTGAGTTTGAGCTTCAATAATTTTATAAAGTTTCTGCAGATCTAAGTTCCCGGCAATAGTTGAGAAATGATGAATAGTAAACCGAAATGCAAAGATAGTTTAATATCCTGCTTACACAACCGATTTACAAACAGAAATTCATTACAAATTTAAAGATTGTGTCAAACAATTCGGTTTGGATCGCTATAATCCGGAATTTCTCCCCTGTATCTGAATATACGCTTAATCCATTTGACAAGCGTCTCCGACTGATTTTTGATATACCACTGATCTGCCGCTCGCCTTGCTCCCAAACCATAACTTGGATAGGGATGAATCGTATCCGCAAAATCCCGAAGTGTAACACCATTTTTCATAGCCAACGCATACTGCGAAATCATCTCCCCGGCATGCGCTCCTACCACAGATGCACCCAGTATTTTTCCACTCCACTTTTTTGCATATATCTTGATTAAACCGGTGGTATTCCCGTCGGTGATGGCCCTGTCTATTTTAACAAATGGAAATTGATAGGTTTCGAACGACGTCCCACTCTTTTTAAGATCAGGCAAAGTAGCACCGACATGACCCAATTCCGGATCCGTAAAAGTTACCCAGGGCACATGTTTCTTATCAATTTTAAACGGTACTTTTAGCAGCGCTTTGGTTACGGCTGTTTTCGCCATATGGTCACTCATATGCGTAAGCTGGTATCTTCCGGTAACATCACCCGCCGCATAAATGTGTCGCTGACTGGTTCGGCACGAATCATTCACTTCAATTCCTTTTTTAGAATAGTTTATCCCGGCAGCTTCCAGGTTCAAACCTTCTAAATTTGGTCGCCGTCCGGTTGCTACAAGAAGTGAATCACTGTCTACGCTGGAAACTTCATCATTTTTTTGAAAAAAGACCCGGGTTCCATTATCAATCGGATCAACCTTTTGGACCGATACGTTCAATTCAAACGTAACCCCTTCATTCTCCATCGATGTTTTTAAAATTTCTGTCAATTCCGGATCATCATTCAACAGAATCCTATCTGCCATATCCAGAACAGTCACTTCTAGTCCTAACCTTGCAAAACTCTGGGCCATTTCACATCCGATGGGACCTGCACCGATGATAGTTATCGACTTAGGAATGTTATTCAGTTCAAATAGAGATTCGTTGGTCAAATAGTCTACACGATCCAACCCCGGAATTGGTGGCACAAAAGGTGAAGAACCGGTACAAATAAAGATGAACTTTGATGTGACTTTCCGATCAGTCCCGTCTAATTGTTCAATATTCAGAGTGTGCTGATCCAAAAATGATGCACTACCCTGAACAACATCAATTCCCATATTTTCAAAAATTTCCGGGCGGTCTGCATCTTCGTAAATTTCATTGCGCACTTCATCAACATGTTTCATCAATTCAGACAGATCAAAGTCGTCGCAGGAAATATCAATCCCGTACTTTTTACTTTGTAGCGTATTATGAACTACAGATGCCGCTTTAATCAGGGTTTTACTCGGAATGCATCCTGTCCAGGTACAATCCCCACCCAGCTTATCCCTTTCAACCATCATGGTTTTGGCACCAAAGTTGGCTGCAATTCCCGATGCCGTCAAACCCGCAGCTCCACCCCCTATTACAACAGCGTCATACTCATACTTCATTCGTTTCCTCATTGATTTCACGTTTTACTTTACCAAAAGTAGACCACCCGCCATATACCAACATGCCCACAACCACACCATACACCCAAATCGGCACATTTTCACCGACGATCATAAGATAGAGATAGGCCGACACAAAAAAGAATGATGCACTGAGTACCGGCAAGACGATAGATCTTTGTACCCTGTAATTTCGAACAAGCCAGGCGATAGAAAGTGTGAAAAATGGAATTGCGCCTACATAAATTACTCCAAATATTATTGGATTTACCCCATAGGTTTCCCCTAAGCTCATAAACCAAACCCGAAATTCATTCATCCATTCCATAACTTATATTTAAGTAATTCATTGTTTAGCAATAATTTATAGACCATATAAAAGATTAACCTGTCTTATTTTCAAATCCACCAATAAACATGATAGTCAAACGTTTACATGTTGAAACAAATAAACAAAGTTTTCGTTTGATCTATCCGTAAATAAGAGTGTATATTCAAATACACACTCAACAATTATCTCAAGTGGACAATAAAAGATTCTTCATATCGCTCTTTTTTGGCTTAGTGCTGCTGGTCGGCACGGGATTATCTACAATTCACTTTCATATTGATGATACTTCCGGTACTGAAACTGTACACCAGCTTGTTGAAGATGATTTTCAGTGTGTAATTTGTGGGTCTGCATTTAAGTACAGTCCGCAACCCAAAATTGTATCTGAAATTTATTCTACTCCGACTCTTATCAGATACAGTCAGCCTACACTTTCTTACGAGTCTTCCATTTCTCCCTCCTTTGATGGAAGAGCCCCGCCTGCATTTGCCTGATTTAGCCTTTTCAGGTCAATAATACCATTTTTTACAAAAACGGATTTATCCAATTATACGGATGCAATCTATCTATAACCCCAAACAATACTAAATACGTATACCCATGAAAAAGTCATATTTATTAACACTTTTCACAGCTGCAATATTAATTTTAACGGCCGTTTCTTGCGATTCGAACGATGATCATGATGATCATGGTGAAGTTCCGGTTGGTCTTCAACTTTCCTTAAATGGTCAGATGCTTGTTACCCAGGACAGTGGTACTGTCACTTACGCATCCGGTGACGCTATCGAACTTCCGGTAGGTGCTGAAGTAGGACCGGTTGACGTTCAGTTTATTGCTGAAGATGGAGATCTGTTTACTCCCGAAGGCTCAGAGTACGGCCTGGAGTACACTCTTTCTCAAAATGGTGTAATTTCGGTAGAGCACCCTCTTGGAAATAATCAATTTCAGTTTAATGTAACCGCAGTTGAAGTTGGTGAAACAACTGTTACCCTGGATTTGTTGCACGACGGACACTCCGATTTTGAAACTCAGCCAATTACAGTCAGAGTTTCCCAATCTGAATCAGAATAATTAAATAAATTCATTCACCTAATCATTCAATCAAAGTACCCTAATGAGAAAACTGTTATTAGCAGCAATTCTCTTTCCGTTTTTGACAATGACTGCAGCCGGCCAATCCCAATCCACAGGGTCGGTTGCAGGATTTGTCATTGATTCTGAAACCGAAGAGCCAGTCCCATTTGCCTATATCCATCTGGAAGAGATTAACCGAACCGGAACTACAGACCGGCACGGATATTTCAAAATACACAATGTACCCGAAGGCAGATATTCGCTCTATGTTCATAGAATCGGTTATTCCAGTAAAACACAAAGGGTTGAGATTGAAGGTGGAGAAGAGACAAACCTAACCTTAGAACTGAGTCCCACCGTTCTTACCGGCGAATCCATAGAAGTTGTAGCTGATGCAGATCAGTTGGGAGGAGCCAATCTTGAACATGCATCCATTAAAGTAACCGGGGCACAGTTACGCAGAAATTTAGGAACTACCCTGTCAGAAACACTGGCAAATCAACCCGGTTTCGATCAACGGACAATGGGTGCGGCGCCCGCGCGACCTGTAATCCGGGGTTTAGGTGACGAACGCGTTTTAATACTACAAGATGGTGAACGAACCGGTGATGTATCCGGTGCCTCTCCCGACCACTCTGTAACAGTAGATCCTATGGGAGCAGATGAAATAGAAATCGCTCGTGGCCCCGCTGCGCTTGCTTACGGCTCTAACGCTATCGGTGGTGTCATCAATGTGGTACGAAATCAGATCGCAAACAATAAACCCTCATCCATCAACGGAACAGCAACCGTTCAGGGAGCCAGTGTAAATACCGGGATATCAGCAGCCGGCAGGGTCTCCATCCCCAAAAATGATTTCGTTTATAATGTGGATGTAAACGGACGCTATGGTGATAACTACCGTTCTCCCAGTGGTACCATTGATAATTCCGGGTATTTGACGACAAACAATGCTGTTGGGGTGAGTTACATCCGTCCCTGGGGATACAGCGGACTTGCTGCTTCAACTTTTATATCTAATTACGGTATTCCGCCCGATCCTGAAGGCGGACACGCAAATGGAGTAGACGTGGAGATGCAGAAATATCAGGTTGAATCGAGAAGTGAATTCCTGATCAATGATCACTTTTTCAAAATGATTGAAAGTGGAATTTCCTATCGTTATTACCATCATAGTGAGTTTGAGTCTGCTGAAATTATTGGAACGGAGTACAAACAAAACTCCGCAAATATAAACCTGAAGGGCACACACCGCAGTCTATGGTTTTTTAATGACGGTGTAGTCGGAATTTGGGGTGAATTTCAAGACTATCAGGTACTGGACCGGTTTAATATCAATGCAAACAATTACAGCGCTTCAGCATTTACCATTCAGGAAGCAGATTTTGGTCCGCTGCATATAGAAGTCGGTGCTCGGTTTGATGCAGTATTAGCCAAACCGGATCGTGAAAATCCGGACTCTCGTATTGGCCATATTCGTCAGCGTGAATTTTATTCACTGGCATCATCTGCGACAGCTATTTATAACCTGGGTGCCGGATTTTCGATTGGTTCTACATTTCTTCACTCTTTCCGGGCACCATCTATTGAAGAACTCTACTCTCAGGGACCTCACATTGCCGCCTACTCGTTCGAAATTGGAAATCCCGATCTGGATCCCGAGCGAGGTTTGGCTAAAGAGCTTTTTGTGAGATTTAGGAAATCCAATGCCAACTTTGAGCTTACCGGATATCACAATGGATTTAAAAACTACATCTATCCGCGCAATACCGGTCGGCAGAATATCTTTTTTCCAAGGCTGAATGACTATCAGTACGAATCAGTTGGTGCTGAAATATATGGATTAGAGGGTATGATGGAGTTTCAACTCACCTCAAATCTAACACTGAATAGTTCTGCATCCTTTACTGTTGGACGTCGTGATGTTTCTGATGATGAGATGGAATCAGGCGATTTTGACTCAGATACAACTCCCTTACCGATGATTCCTCCATTCTCTTTCAAAACAGGTTTGACTTACGTTAGTGGACCGTTTCAGGTTGGAGCCAACGTTCGACACTCCTTCAAGCAGGACCGATTAGCGGAATTTGAGTCAGTAACCGACGCCTATACCCTACTGGGTGCAAATGCTGAGTACAGACTCAATTCGTCCGGGGGATATTTACACACCTTCTCTATTCAGGCTAATAACATTCTGGACGAAACGTATCAAAACCATCTTAGCCGATTAAAAGATGTATTTCCTGAACCGGGACGTAATATATCACTCTTGTACAGGCTCTATTTTTGAGCACTTTAATGCAAAAGGTAAAGCTTACTACTTTTCAATAATCTCTTCAGCGTTTTTCATCTGAAGATTCTGAAACTCCTTGTTTTTATCACTGTAGGAGATCCATAGGAAAAGTATCAGGTTGGTAATTTTGCGCAGCACGCTTGACACCAACAGCATACCGGCAACGGCTGCTGTAGCCATATTCAGCATTTTAGACAGTTCAATGCCCGCCCACATAAATACCAGGTCACGGCTTGGAATAAATGGAATACGATTCACTACAATCACTATCGCCAAAAATGTAAACCAGATTGTAATCGGTGTATTGGGAATCACAACTGCCCACTGAACAATCATTAAACCATGATGGATCAAAAACCGGGTCATGTAGATCCCGAAAATAATCAGGGATTTCTTCAGGGATAGAGAAAAGAGATATTTCCGGAACTGAACGGCCAATACTGTAAATACTATTGTAATTACGGTTCCCAGAATGATATAAACAGTGTTCACATCTTCAATCATCTCGTCCAGGTTGATTGTACCCGTAAAAACCAGAATGCCAACCAGGGAAAATGCAACCAGATTTGAGGTCAGAGCAGAGAGTATATTATTATCCCGAATATTCTTTAGAACCTCCCTGTCCTTTATGTCCAGGTACTTTCTTCCCCACACGAACAGATAGAATTCACCCGAATAACCCATCACTTCATCGTTATACACTCTTTTAGTGAGAAATCCCTTAAACGATTCCCATTTCCCAATCTTCCAAACCTGACCATAAATAAATACCTCCGCAACGGGCAGCGAAATATATAAAGCTCCAAATATGATATAGAAAAGTGGATGTGTAGGCAGGGAATTGAGAACTTCTCTCCAACCGATATCAAACAGTTGATACAGAATAATTCCAACAATGAACAGAATCACTCCTCTCCGGAGGTACTTTTTCAACAGTACCGCCCTGGGGCTCTGCGAAAACTCTTCCCAGCTTTTTTTGATCGACTCTGTATTAATGGCAGTTTGATTTTGTTTAAAGGATTGGCCAAAGGTAGCAATCATTTCAGATCAAATAAAAGACCATTCTCACGCACTTGCTGTATCTTGTCAGGCTGTGAAACTTTTCTGAACATAAATGATTTAACATGGTGTACATATTTGTTTCACAACCTTTTCGTTTCTTCACCGTTGTGCTAAGTGAAACTGACTAAAAAGATTACACAATTCGGCTATTGCAGATTTAAATCATCTATCATGATTCATCAATTGAAGGTTACAGGCCTGCTCTTACTACTTACTTTGTTACTTCCATTTGTGGGTATCTCTCAGATTTCTAATCCAAATGGCGAACTGAACACGCTTGACTCCGATATGATATGGGCTCAAACACTTGAAGGTAGCCATTTTAATGAGTTTTGGAACTACCAGTTTTATTTCGAAAATGGAATGAAAGTGCATATCACCTTCTCAGCAGCCAACTTTGGAAGCATGAAGGATCCTGTAACCGGTGTCCGGGTATCTGTATTTAACCACAATGAAGAGCTCTATCAGCTATCGCGGGAATACCCTCTGCCCAGATTGGTTCAGGATAAGGATAAATACCTTTTCCAGCTTCGCGAAGATCGTGATCTCTATTTTGAAGGTAAACTACCCGAACAGCACCGTGTGGTGATTAACACATCAAAGGATGGCGTTGATTATGATATCGATCTCCGTCTCTCCGACATTCAGCGCGGATATAAACTGGGCGATGGAATGTATCGTATTGATGGTGAACAGGTAGGTATCGTAACGCATATTCCCTACGCCAAAGCGAGAGGGCACGTAACAATCAATGGAGAAAAGGAAAGAGTATCCGGAACAGCCTACATGGATCACACGTGGCAAAATGAGACGACAACACAACTGATGCACAGCGGTTACCGGATGATCTACCACAGTAGCAAAGAAGATTGGGATCTGCTTTATGTGATGCTTCCGAATGATGGCCGAGACAACTCTACGATCGGCCACAGGATTACACGTATGGATGGTGAAACCACCCACGCCACTGTTAAAAATCTTGAGGTTATTACGAGCCAACGAGCATTTGGATCTACTATTCCGAGAATAATCGACATGAACCTGAGTAACAACTCCTCTATTCGAGTTTCACGTACAAGCGATGATGAACGTTTCACTGTTCTGGGAGAACTGAGCTGGATCGCCCGCCGTGCTGCACGAACTTTTTTAGGCGGCGAAGTAATCGACTACCGCGGTGAAGCCACACTTATGGAGTCCTCAAAACGACCTAAACACGGTGAGTACAACTTCTTCTTTGTTGATTAGTCCTTTTTAGGAATAAGAATGAAGTCAAGAGGGTAAGACTTTTGTCCACATCTGATCTCCCCGGGTCAGGATCAGGATCAGGATAATTTGATCATTTTTTCAATTCTTCCCGTAAAAAGAAAAGCTCCGGAAGGTTCAGTTCCGGAGCCCTATGCTTTAGGTTCAGCATAAATAGGAGTGACTAGTTGACTAACCAGAGATAAGATTAGTTCTTATGCTGTTACAAATAAGAGAAACGACCTTCCGGATTGTTACAAATTTTTTTTAAAAACTTCGGACTCCTCTTTTTAACACTCTGTTTATAAACTTTTTTACGATTCATGTATCTTTGATATCGTACATTGATGAAACCTTTTGAAACAAACCCTATTTCATGAAATATCTGGCTACTATACTTTTTTCATTTTTCTTTACTGCTACTCTTTTCGCACAAATGCCTGATGCACCCAACCGTGCCGAAGGTGAGGGTCCGTATGATCGCCTGATTATACGCGGTGTAACAATGATTGACGGAACCGGTTCTCCGGCGATGGGTCCGGTAGATATCGTAATTGAAGGAAATCGAATAACCAGCATACAGAATGTTGGCTATCCCGGTGTACCCATTAATGAAAATCGCAGACCACAGGCTGAAGAAGGGGATCACGAAATTGATGCGGAAGGAATGTACATCCTGCCCGGTTTTGTAGATATGCACGCACATATTGGCGGAAGTGCCCAGGGTACGGTTCCTGAATATGTGTTCAAACTTTGGCTTGCCCACGGTATTACAGGAATTCGTGAACCGGGATCATTCAATGGAGGCGACTGGACATTGAAACATGCTGAACGGAGCCGGAATAACGAAATTACAGCACCACGTATTTACCCCTACTTTGGGTTTGGCATGGGTCAGTCAGGTGGTATAAACACTCCTGACGAAGCCAGAGACTGGGTTCAATCCATCCACAATCAGGGAGCAGAAGGAATAAAGTTTTTTGGTGCACGTCCGGAAATATTTAAAGCAACACTCGAGGAAGCCAATAAGCTGGGACTGGGTTCCATGGCACACCACGCGCAAACACTTGTGGTCTACAATAATGCACTGGATACTGCAGAAATGGGACTCAAAGGCCTGACTCATTGGTACGGACTGCCTGAAGCACTTTTTACCGATCGCGTTATTCAGGACTACCCTCTCGACTATAACTACAGTAATGAACAACATCGCTTTGAAAATGCAGGCCAGCTGTGGGAACAAGCCGCCGAACCGGGTAGCGAAAAATGGAACGAGGTGATGAATCGCATGCTTGAGCTGGGACTGGACCTCAACCCAACATTTACGATATACGAAGCGAGTCGTGATCTGATGAAAGAGCGCCGGGCCGAATGGCACGAAAAGTACACTCTTCCCTCACTTTGGAGATTCTACCAGCCGGATCGCCGTGCACACGGATCTTACTGGTTTGACTGGGGTACCGAACAGGAAGTAGCCTGGAAACAAAACTATAACCTCTGGATGCAGTTTGTAAATGAGTACAAAAATCGTGGTGGAAGTGTTACACTGGGGTCCGATGCAGGATATATTTTCAAACTGTACGGATTTGCCTACATCCGGGAAATGGAACTGATGCGCGAAGCCGGATTTCATCCGCTGGAGATATTTCAGTCAGCTTCACTGCAGGCTGCAAGAGTTCTTGGAAATGATGACCAGCTCGGAACCATCGAAGTGGGCAAATTAGCCGATTTAGTTATCGTGGATGAAAATCCTCAGCAAAATATAAAAGTGCTTTATGGAACCGGAGCCATACGCGTTGACGACAATAATGAATTAAAGCGAGTGGGTGGCGTGAAATATACCATCAAAGATGGAATTGTATATGATGCAAGGGAATTATTGAGAGATGTTGAACAGTTAGTTCAGGAGAGAAAAGATGAAGAAGGGTTTGAGATTACCCAACCTGGACTGGATTGGTAATCATTGACCTGTTCTAAATCATCTGAATCTTTTTAATAGATTTTTAGTAGAAAATGGAATGAACACTCAACGCTAAAATAATCAAATAGGTGATTTACTATGAAAGCTAAACTACTAACCTCACTCGTCATCATCTGTTTAACGGTTGCACTTTCTGCCGCACAGGCACAGGATATGACTGATGAACGCTCTTTCGGTATTGGAGCACAAATCACATCACCGGCCGGTTTATCCATGCAGGGCTGGATTTCGGACAATGCCGCAATTGCATCAGTTGTAAGTTTCAACCTGAGAGAAAATGCCTCCTCATTTTATATTCACGCCGATTATCAAATGCACAAGCGTTACAACACTCCGAATTGGGATATCGGTTTTCTCTCCTATTACTACGGAGTTGGCGGACGCTACATTTGGCAGGATATCGGTATAGACAATAACTTTTTTGGTATTCGTCTGCCGGGCGGATTAAATTTCACATTTACGGATATCCCGTTTGATTTCTATATGGAGATGGCTCCGGTATTGGATGTTGCCCCCGAATTTGGATTTGGCTTTACCGGTGGAATTGGTTTTAGGTACTTCCTGAACTAAACTGTATAAGTGACTACCTTTGTAATCCATGCTCTTTAACTATTACTGCCACAAAGTTTTTAAAGTTTAAAGAAACCGATAAGAACTCTGATCTTACTTTTTATTGGTTAGTATTTTAAATTATTTGTGGCACCTTTTAATCTCTCGCATAAACAAATAGACAACCGGCTTTCACTCAGCAAAACATGTCTCAAAAACTTCCCGACTACTCTGAAATTGTAGAAGCACACAAACGAATTGCACCCTATGCACACCGGACACCGGTATTGACTTCCAGCTATTTCAATGAGCGGACAAATGGTGAAATTTTCTTCAAATGCGAAAACTTCCAGAAAGTCGGAGCCTTTAAATTTCGCGGGGCATTCAATGCAATCTCAAAACTGCCCACATCTGAAGGAAAGAAAGGAATTGTTACACATTCATCCGGAAACCACGCCCAAGCCGTTGCTCTTGCTTCAAGAATGAACGGCTACAGTGCCACAATTGTGATGCCTGAAAACGCTCCAAAAGTAAAGGTTAACGCTGTCCGTGATTATGGAGCAGCAATTCAATTTTGTGAAAATACAACTGAAGCTCGCGAAGCAGCAGCTCAAAAAATCATTGATGAAACCGGTGCAACATTTATTCATCCCTATAACCATCCTGACGTTATAGCCGGACAGGGAACCTGTGCAAAAGAACTTCTTGAAGATTATCCTGATTTAGATATCATTATTGCTCCCGTTGGCGGAGGTGGGCTGATCAGTGGTACTGGAATTACAGCTAAACATTTAAAGCCAGACATCACTGTGATTGCCGGTGAACCGGAGCTGGCCGATGATGCATACCGATCGTTTAAATCCGGTAAAATTGAACCTGTTTTGAGGACCGACACTGTAGCTGATGGTTTGCGGACTTCAATCGGGGAACTCACATTTCAGGCTATTCAAGAAAGTGTGGATGAGATTGTGACGGTATCCGAGCAGATGATTATTCAAACCATGCGAGACATTTGGGAACGAATGAAGATTATTATAGAACCGTCATGTGCTGTACCGCTAGCAGCCATTCTGAGTGGGAAAATAGATATTCAAGGTAAGAAAGCAGGGATCATCCTAACCGGCGGTAACGTAGACCTGGGAAATTTACCCTTTGGAAAAAAAGAGGCGCAACCATAAGCTGCGCCATTTTAAATTAGATTAGATTGAAGTGGAGCAAATCATCACTATTCGTTCACCTTTACATCGGTAACCGTCATTTTCATTGTCATTCCCTCATCACTTTCGAGCATACGCTCAAACTGCTCCATTTGAGGTTTAAGTTGACGTTCAATAGCCTCCCTTTGTCCTTCCGGCATCTGGCTTAGCTGTTTCTCCATTTCACGCATAGCTTTTCTCGCTTCAGCCATCTCCTCCTCGCTGAACTGTGATGAAATACCTCCGATCTTCATGGTCATAACCATGGGGATCGGATAGCTTGAGTGAACTTCATAATCATCCAGATTCATCTCCATACTCATATTTTGATCACCCTCCACAGTCTGTTCCATAAAGATTTTCCTTACATACATGTTGTTAGTTTCAATCCAGAAAGTGGCAGAATCAAATACAATTTCCATCTCTTCCATTTCCATTTCACTCTGATCCAGCGATTGAAGCAGTTCACGGTCATTCACATAAATTTTATACGTATTCATACCGTTTAGACTCTCTTCTGTAATGCTTTCCGCACCACGAATCAGCTCAACCATCTGGTCAACGGAGCCGGCCATGGCGCTAAAATCCATCTCCATATCGTCTTCATTTTCAATATCAAGATAGGGTGTACCATTTTCGTTTGTCTTTTTTACATAGCGGGTTGTCATATCCGGTATCAGGCCGCCTTCATTCATTTGCATGGTCATCGTCAGAGTCTCAACATCAGATAACCACTCCGCATTTTTGCTCATCATCTCTTCAGCTAAACGATCGGCAGAAGGTTGAGCCAACGAAATTCCGGAAAATAGTAATGTTATTAAAAGGGCAGTAAACACCGTTTTGTAATATTTTTTTACTCTCATGTCTCTTTACAGTTCATTGATTTTTATGTGATTGTGATATGTTACATATTTGAATTCAAATATTGAAATACCTTACAATACTATATGCGTAAAGATGACATATTCACTGCCATGATTCATGAGGAGCTTGAACAGCATGAACGTTTTTTTCTGTTTCAGGAAAGGGAGCTTTTCAGAAGAAAGGAGTATCAAAAATTAGCGTCCAAATCTCTTCGACAAACAAGGATTTTTGCATTTTTCGTACTTATGACAATCGCTGCATTCTCACTGGTTAGTATAATGCACTTTGTGGAATTTGGCCAGCAAGGCGGGCTTTCCCGATTTGTTCTGGGCATACTTTCCTGGGCTTTTTCTATCGCTTCAGTCTTTTTTTACACTAAAAATGTACTCGAAAAGAAGAAATGTATGGAGCGTGTGCTAAAACTACTTGAAGCACGCGAGCAATTTTACGATACTGCGGGTAATCCATAAACTATTGATTGACAATATTATGCAAAAAATGATTTCTGCTGCGCTACTTATCGGAGGTTTGGTCCTCCTCTATTTCGGTTACCAGGAAACACAATCTTTAGGTAATGAAGTCAATGAATTTGTAACCGGTTCGCCAGACGACCGCTCCATGTGGATGATGGGAGGTGGTGCAGCAATTGCTATTGCAGGACTGGTTGGTCTTGTGCGAGGTAAGATCTTTAAATAATGATACCTCTCATTTTGGATTTTTAACACCAAAAAACATCAATAACCGAGATTCCGGAGCTTCAGCTTTCCTTCAGAATTTATCAATATCTTAAATTTGATATGAAAATTTTGATTGTAGAAGACAATCCGGATCTCCGTGAAAACATTCTCACCTACCTAAGCAGGGAAAACTACATCTGCGAAACAGCTGAAGATTATGAGCAGGGTTTCGACAAAATCATGTCACACACTTACGACGTGGTTTTAATCGATATCATGCTCCCCAAGGGCAACGGTTTACAGCTGCTCAGGGATTTGATTTCGGTTCACCCTCAAACCGGTTCAATTATCATATCTGCTCGTAACGCACTGGATGACAAAGTAACAGGTCTCGAAATTGGTGCGGATGACTATCTGACCAAACCTTTTCAGTTGCCTGAACTTCTAGCCAGGATAAAAGCGGTTCACAGAAGAAATCAACTCGAAGGAACCGACACCTTGCATCTGGGAAATATTGAAATTAACACTTCAACCAGAGTTGTTTCTGTAGAAAATTCACCTCTTAATTTGACACCTAAAGAGTATGACCTACTGCTCTATTTTGCTTCAAACAAAAATAGAGTCCTCTCGAAACAGACCATAGCTGAACACTTATGGGGTGATTATGTAGATCATCTTGATAACCTCGACTTTGTTTATCAGCATATCAAGAATCTTAGAAAAAAGATGACGGCAGAAGGTGCCAGTGACTACATCGAGAGCGTTTATAGTGTAGGTTATAAATTTGTGATACCGAATCAATACCTATGAAACTGATCACAAAATTTATTTGGATCTATCTAACCGTTACCCTGATCGTACTCGGTATCGCCGGATTTCTCTCTTACCATATCATAACGGATGAAATAAACAATGAGCTTAAATGGGAATTCCTGGAACGAATTGACCGTGTGACCTACCTGATTGATCGTGGCCGAAGATTTCACCCAAAGCGTTCAATTGAAGGAGATCGGAATCTGATAGTAGAACGACTCGATTCCATCGTGGAGCCAAAAACGGAAGTTTCGGACACCCTGATCTGGCATGATCGACTGGAGCAAAATGAGCGAAATGTGAAAGTATCCGCCTATCGGACTATTGATGGAGAGTCGTATTTCATATCTACTTACGGCGCCATGATTGAGTCTGATGATATAAAAGAAGCCGTATTAAAAATTCTTTTCTGGATACTGCTACTTCAGGTATTGGGTGCCTTTGGTATCGGATATTTTGTATCGGGAAGACTCTTTAAACCGTTCCGTAAAACACTCGATCAGATCAAGACATTTAAGCTGAACAGTAAATCTTATCTGCCGGCAGAAAAAACGGGAGTTAAAGAGTTCGACAATCTGAATCGGTTTGTAGAGGATATGACGCGCAAAGCAGTATCTGACTATCAAAATTTAAAAGAGTTTTCTGAAAATGCCTCCCATGAACTTCAAACACCATTGGCTATCGCAAAAGGAAAACTCGAGCTACTCGCCGAAACCCCGTTAAATGAAGAACAATACAAACATGTAGAAGCGCTTGAACGTACCGTGAAAAAACTGTCGCGCTTAAGTGAATCCCTCTCCCTCCTGACCAGAATTGAAAATGAGGAGTTTGAAGATAGTCATGAAGTCAATTTTTCGAACCTCATTTCGGAAGGAATTAAAACATTCTCAGAGTTCATTGAATTTAATAATTTGACTCTCGAAACCGATATCGCTGATAATGTGATCGTGAACATCCACCCTGCGTTAGCTGATATTCTCTGGACAAACCTGTTGCAAAATTCCATAAAACACAACGTGGATAACGGTTTTATTTCAATCAAACTAACACCTCATCTGTTAACTATATCAAACAGCGGAAAACCAACAGAAACAGAGCCCTATCTCTTCTTTGAACGGTTCCGTAAAGCAGACCAGAACTCCTCCTCTATTGGTCTAGGGCTGGCTATTATTGAACGAATAGTTCAACAAAACAGCTTAGATATCTCCTACGAAGTTAATAAATCAATACATACGGTTACCATTCAGTTAAAGAATGTAAATAACGAATAACTTCAGAATTACTTTAGAATTAAATCAGTTTTGGAATAAGATTATACTTTAATCTTAAAGTAAATAGTAAACGATATCGTATAAATAAGATACATCCCCCTGAAAATGAGCTTCAGAATTACAAAATCCCTGCTATTATTAAGTTGCTACCTGCTTTTTTCAAATACAGTATTCGCCCAGAATGGTGATCCCGGAACTGTTACCGGTACCGTTGTCAACCCGGAAGGACAAGGTGTACCCAACGCAACTGTAGCCATATTGACTTCAGACCCGGATTCTGAGGAAATTCTCGAGGGTACTGCAACAGACCCTGAGGGACGATTTGAAATTGAGATGGAGCCCGGCACCTATCGACTCAGAATTACATTTGTCGCACTAAATCCATATCTCACAGAAATTGATATTGAATCCGGTGAAACTATTGAGTTGGGACGGATCGAAATGCAGGACCGGCAGGAAGAGCTGGATGAAGTTGTAGTTCGAGGCGAGCGGTCGTATGTAGAAATGAACTTTGACAGCCGACGTTTCAATGTGGGTGAAGATGTTACCAGTCTTGGAGGCTCTGCGCTGGATGTTCTGGACAATGTACCCTCCATCACAACAGACTTTGAAGGAAATGTAAGCCTGCGTGGAAATCAGGGGGTTCAAATTTTGATTAACGGTCGACCTTCCAACCTTGTTCGAGGCGGAACAGATGGACTTAGCAGTATCCCCGCCAATTTAATCGAGTCTGTTGAGGTGATCACCAATCCATCAGCACGCTATGAAGCCCAGGGAACCGCGGGAATAATCGATATCATTCTTGTAGACAACGCCGAACTCGGTTTTAACGGAAATGTAAGGGCAACAACAGGATATCCTCAGGATCACAGCATCAGTACCAACTTGAATTATCAAAAAAACAGTATTAACTGGTTTTTGAATTTAGACTTTGAATATGAAAATGAACCGGAAACAGGTTCTTCATTCCAAAGTTTCAGCGCAGATACAACTTATCTCTTCAGCGAAGATAATGATGTTACTGAACAGGAACGAGAAGGGAATATCTTTTTCGGTGCTGATTTCTTTCTTCCCAATGATCAAATTTTAACCGCATCCTCCCGCATTAGTCTCGAACGCGGGGATGAAGACGGAGATCTTCTATACACCGATTTCAATCCACCGGCGAATCAGATTTATCGCTCCATCGATAATAACTGGGACGTTCTTCGACAGATTGATCGTGAAAATATTGAGGATGCCAAAGAAAGAGATTTTGATGTACGACTACAGTACGAAAATAGATTTGAGGGAGACGATCATCGTTTAACTGCCGATTTCGATTTTGAATTTGGCAGTGAGAGTGAAGATTTTCTTCAGACCGGTACAGACGTAATTGGCATATCAGAGTTTAATAACAGAAGAACTTTTTCTGATGAAGAGTATAGAGAAATTCGGTTTGATACGGATTATGAAAGGCCATTGGGTGAAAATGGGCGGTTTGAGACCGGTATGAGAATCAATTACGAATGGGAGGATAACGATTTCACCTCTGAGGAATTCATTAACGGAGCCTGGACCGAACCTGAAGATGAATTCACTGTAAGTGATAATTTCACCTACATTGAGAACGTGAATGCTCTCTATGCAATCTATTCCGGTCAGGCCGGGGATTTTACGTATCAGGCAGGTCTCCGTGCTGAAAACACAAATATCGAATCAAAACTGGATTTAGCCGGAACAGAGAGCAGTCAGAACTACACCAACCTGTTTCCCAGTCTGTTTCTTTCCTACACTATTAGTGAGCAAAACTCTTTACAAATCAGTTATAGCCGGCGAATTTCACGACCGTGGTCGTTTTATCTACTTCCTTTCACTGAGATCCGGGATTCCAGAAACCGTCGAGTTGGGAATCCCGACCTAAAACCTGAAATCGGTAACTCCTACGAATTTGGCTGGCTGCGTCGCTGGGAAACCGGGTCAGTTCTCACAAGTTTTTATTATAGATATCGTACGGGTGTTATTGAGAGTGTCTACACCATTGACGGAGATGGTATCACGACACGATTCCCGATCAACCTTGCTACTGAAGACGCCTGGGGAGTTGAGATCTCTGCTGATCAGGATCTATTTGAAGGATTTCAACTGTCCGGAAGTATGAACCTATTCCAATCTGAATCGGAAGGCCAGTTTGAAGGCGAGCTGTATGAGAGCAGCAGTGAATCATTTACCAGCCGTTTACGCGTCAGATATCGATTTTTAGAGAGCTGGAATTTCCAATCCTACATGTTTTACCGCGGTCCGCGCGAGACAACGCAGGGAAGAAGAGGCGGTTCCGCATTTTTTGGAGCCGGGTTGTCCAAACAGCTATTGGATGATAAAGCGAGAATTTCACTGAATGTGAGAGATCTTTTCAACTCCAGAACCAGTGATCGAGAAGTGATTCGGGAAACATCTTACACCAACAATAACTACAGCTGGTCATCCCGTTCGTTCAGGGTTACTTTTCAGTATAATTTCAATTCAGAAGGCAGACGATAATCAGAACAGCTCGCAATTGTGAAGGGAAAGTAGGTTATTCTTCTTTCTTTTCACTTAGTTTTTGAACGGCTTCATCCATATCTCGAATCAACTGCCATCTGTACATTCCGGCATTGTGGCCATCATTCCAGGTGATTTTCAAGGCGTGATTTCCTACAGGCTCAGCCTTCACAATTTCATACGTACGGGTCGGTTTAATTCTGAAAAGTTCCGGTTCGTACTTTCCCATTTCCGAATGTCCGCCCCTGCAGGTTACACAAGGACAGTTTTTTCGCAGTCCAAATAGAGACAGTTCCGTAACATGACCATCTCCCCACTCCACTTTAAACAACTGTTCCGAATTACTAACATCTACCGATACCGGTTTGTATCTTGCGTCCATTACCTGATGATTTTGAATATTTCTGCTCAGGGGTTTCAACCCTTTGGATGAATAAATATACGCACCATTTATGTGGATTTTAAGTCTCTTTTTACTGATCATTTTGGCTGGTTCCGCTTATGCCGGTTCTCTCAAGCTCTTCACGTTAGACAAAATGAACCCGGCCAATGTATTGAACAGCCTGCTTGTTCTGCTACTATTTTTCACTTTGCTGATAGTGGCCTACTCATTCGGTTACTTTCCCCAATCGATTGCAGCGCCTTTCATGATGATTATCTACACTGCTGTGGCCGGTTTTTTCTTTGGGTATGCTTCCCGTTTATTTCGCGACCGTTCAGATTCCGGCACCATTCTTTATCAAAATCGCTCTTTTTGGGTAGATCACGCACCAAATCTGCTGGCAGCGGCACTCATTATATTCGGGTTCTACAGAACCTCAATCCTTACAGATCTCCCTGTAACGGGAATTCGTGTTACATCCGGACTTTCACTGATTGGATTCGGACTTTTCAACTGGACGCTCAAAGCTGTTCCTGAATTTCGATCTAAAGGTGTATTACTATTAGATCGGTTGATTCACTGGCCGGATGTCATATCATGGCATTGGCATGAAGAATCGGTACTAGCCATTGAATATACAGTGAAAGTTGGGGAAGAAGAGCGGATCAAACAGTTTACAACGGCTATACCCGTATCCGATAGAAAAGAGATCGAAATGGTTTTAAAATCTAAAATGGATGAATTTGCCGACGAGCGTCAGGAGAAATTGTTCAACGGTGAAAAAACGGACCATTAAATATACCCTGAAACCGGACTACGCGGTATTGTAACAACATAGTCCGTTTCAGTTCAAAAATTTACTCTATTGATTTTTCATCATTTCACTTGCCATGATGAATAGAGGCTGGTTTTCAAATCTGTGATAAAATGGACGCAGCCTTTCTGTGTTGTAATGTTTTTCCACATCAACCAATTTTTTGCGGCTTGTCACAATTTCGATTGGAATGTTGCTGTAGCGTCCATTACTCAGCACAACCAAGCGCCCTGATACACCTTCCAGAATCAGGTCCAGGGCTAGGTTCCCGAATGCCATTGGTGCGATGGAATCGATCGAATCGGGATCACCGCCACGCACCATGTAGCCAAGTTTCTGATTTACTGTGCGAATCTCACGTCCATTATTAAATTTTGGCGAAATTCTTTGAAGCTCTTCCGATACCAGATCCCCGATTCCTCCAAGTTTCTTATGACCAAAAGCGTCGGCGCGGTTGTCTTCGAACACCATTTCACCGCCCTCAAACATGGCCCCTTCTGATATGAGTACCATAGAATATTTACTTGGATTGGTATTGCGATCTTCAACCAGAAGTTCGGTCAGGTGCTCCATATTAAACTTATACTCTGGAATCACACAGCGGTGAGCCGCGCCTGCCAAAGTAGGCAGCATTGCGGTAAAGCCAGCATAGCGGCCAAAAACCTCCATCACAAGAAAACGCTCGTGTGAACCGGCCGGTGTGCGCAGATTGTTTGCGAGTTGAATGGTCCGGGTTACACACGTACTGAATCCGATGCAGTAATCCGTTCCCGGAACATCGTTATCCATGGTTTTGGGGATAGCTACAACTTTTACTCCCTCCTCATGAAGTCTTACACCATAGCTAAGCGTATCATCTCCTCCAATGGGTATTAGTGTATCGATACCCAAATAATCGAGATTTTTCAACACCTCGGAAGTGAGATCATTTACTTCATCCGAAAATTTATCCCGCAAATGATCCGGTACATTATCTTTAGAGACCTTACTGGGATTGGTTCGTGAGGTATGCAAAAATGTACCGCCTGTTCGTCCGGCTCGATTGACAATATCTTTCGTCAGCTCCAGGTAGTTATTGCTGTTATCCGCTTCTTTATCCCGAATGATGTCGACCATGCCACCCCATCCCCGACGAATACCAATCACCTTATAACCTTCACGAAGTGCCCGAATGGTTACAGCACGGATTGCCGGATTAAGACCGGGTACATCACCCCCGCCCGTTAAAATTCCCAGAACTTTATTGCCACTATTGATATTTGCCATAACGAAAGAATTTTTGATTTACGTCAGAAAGTGAATCATCAACCGTCAATTCCATGAATTGAAATATACAATCAATTATATAAAATCGACGAGACGCAATTCTGAAGCAACAGTTTATGATGATTTGTATATCAATAATGTACAAAATTTGTACTGTAATATTAGATATCAAAAGGCCTGAAGTTGCAAATTTTCAGACGCTTGCCAAGTTACCAAAGGCAGGGAAATTTTATGGACGCTGAAAAGTGGTAAATGAGCGGGCAGTTAAACCGAACGATGATCGACCATAATGCAGCGATTTTCAATGTAAGTCAGGGCCGCTTCTTCAGCTTTTGATTTGGCAGAGTCGGTACTTACATCAAGTTGGGTCCAAATAATGGGTTTTTGCCCTCTTCTATCAGCCCATTCGATAATCTCTATGACGGTTTCATCCGTGTACTTTTTGTTTCTGAATATGTTCATTACATCTACTTTCACATCATCGGGAATGTCATCTATAGACGGGTAACTCTTTATCCCTAAAACCTCTGATTCATTTGGATTTACGGGAATTATATCAAACCCGTTGTTGAGCAAATATTTAGAGATGTGATGACTCGTTCTGTAGGGGTTTGATGAGCAGCCGATTACTGCAACGGTTTCAATGGATTCAAAAAGTTCGGTCAGATTCTGCCGTGAGGGACCAAAGAGAGTACTCAAATTCTTAATTCTGTAATAAAATGGTTATATTTAAAACTCATTAACAATACAAAAAAAATAAAGAAATATTTTGTCACAAGTAAAAGACGGAGATACCGTAAAAGTACATTACACCGGAACTTTGAAAGACGGTACGGTATTTGATACATCAGCAGAACGAGAACCCTTAGAATTTACTTTGGGTCAAGGACAGCTCATCCCGGGCTTCGAAAAAGCAGTTCAAGGATTGGCAGAAGGTGATTCAACAGAAGTTGATATTCCAAGTGAGGAAGCATACGGAGAATCAAGAGAAGATTTAGTGATCTCTGTGCCAAAAGATCAGCTTCCCGACGATGTTGAACCACAAGTTGGAATGCAGCTGCAGGTAAATCAACAGGATGGTCAACCTATTCCTGTTCGTATTACTGAAGTTGGAGAAGAAAACCTGACTTTGGATGCCAATCATCCGCTTGCAGGCCAGGACCTGAAATTTGAGATTGAGCTGGTAGAAATCGCCAACTAATTTCAATTCGTAACACTTTATAAACCCGATCTGATTGCATTTGTATATCGGATCGGGTTTTTTTATTTCATTAAAACCTCCCCTCTTGAGAGGGGATAGGTTCGAAAGAAAACGCGAAGCGTTGTTCTGAAGAACACGTGGTGTGTACCGATTGCCGAACTCTGATTCGTTTATTGAGTCGGATTGAGTAATGAGTTATTCTCTGGCAACAATAAACACAAATTAATGAAAACACACCCCTGACAACTACGTTGAACACTTCGTTGTCTGTACGCTCTCAAGAGGGGAGCCACGACTTTTCAACTTGATTACAGCTTTTAATTTCCACAGCAAGACATTCAAAAATGGCCGATTTTACCAAGAAAAGCACCGTAAGTATCACCTGCCCACTGGGACTTGCCCCCCTGCTTGAAAAAGAGGTGGTTGAGCTGGGTTTTAAACCAATCTCTACTCGTGTAACCGGAGTGGAAATTGAAGCATCACTCAACGACTGCATTCTTCTCAATTTCTGGTTGAGAACCGCACACCGGGTTCACTACCTGATGGAAGAGAAATCGATTCAGTCTCCCGACCAACTCAGAAACTGGGTGAAAAAGATTCCATGGGAAAACTGGATCTCTGACGATGGGTATTTTTCTGTAACCTCACGTGTAGACCATCACACCATCGACAACGATCAGTTTGCAAATCTGGTAGTTAAAGACGCAGTTGTGGATCGTATCCGGTTTAAAAAAGAATCGCGGCCCGATACCGGTTCAAACTTGAACGATACTGTACTTTTTCTATTCTGGAACCGTCAGGGAGCAAGGATTTTTCTTGATACATCCGGCGAGTCACTTTCCCGAAGAAACTACAGAACTACATCCGTAGCCGCCCCCATGCAGGAAACACTGGCGTCAGCCATTGTGCAATCCACCCGATGGAAACCCGGACAAGAGCACTTTATAAATCCAATGACGGGTAGTGGTACAATTGCCATAGAAGCTGTTATGCTTGCTTTAAACCGGGCTCCGGCATCACTTCGAAATAACTTCGGCTTTATGCACATTCTGGGCTATGATGAATCGTACTATCAAAACGTTCGCGAAGAAGCCAAAAAACGTGCGGTTAAAGATGTGAAAGGAAAATTTATCGCAACAGATAATGACCCGCGCGCTGTGATGGCAGCCAAAAAGAATGCAAAAACTGCGGGTGTGGATCATCTGATTGAGTTTGAAACCTGTGATTACGACAAAACACCCATACCGGACGGTGACGGCATTGTGGTTTTTAATCCACCCTACGGCATGCGCTTGGAAGACAAAACCGATCTGAGACCGCTCTACAAGGGAATCGGTGATTTCATGAAGCAGGAGTGCCCCGGCAAGACCGGATATGTATTTACCGCAAATATGGCACTGGCTAAAAAAGTGGGGCTTCGGGCTAAATCAAGAACAACACTTTTCAATTCTACTCTGGAGTGTAAACTCTTTGAATACGAACTTTATAAAGGAAGTAAATAAATGCCGTTGCTTTGAAAAAAAGAAAAATGGAGTCTCCCATGTTTCTATTGGGAGGCTTCTTTTAAAACGTGTTTCAATTATTTCCTCAAAACCCTGACGATTGTAACGCCATCCCGCAACGGTAACATCAGTTGCTCTACTTCTTTGTCATCCCGAATGATCTCATTCATTTGATGAATGGCCGCAGCCTTTCGATTCTTTTTCTCCAAAACATCTCCGTCCCAAAGAACATTGTCTATAACAATCAGCCCGCCGGAATTGATTTTCGTCTTTGCCAGCCGATAATACTCCGGGTAGTTCACTTTATCTGCATCCAGAAAAATGAGATCAAACTTCCTTTCAATCTTGGGAATAAGATCAAGAGCATTACCCAGTTTTTGTGAAATTTTATTTCGATATGGCTCTTTTGAAAAAAATGGCTCAGAGATTATTTGGTAACGCTCGTTCATTTCACAGGTAATCAGCTCACCGTCATCCGGAAGTGCGTCAGCCATCATGATTGCGGAATAACCTGTAAAGGTCCCGACTTCCAGAACCCGTTTTGATCCTGATATAGCCACCAGCATTTTAAGCAGCAGCCCGGTCTGTCTGCCACTCAGCATATCAACATGCTGCAGGTCGTTTTCCGATGCCTTAACCAGCTGTTTGATAATCTCAGGCTCTTCACTCGTGAACGATTCCGTGTATTCTGCAATTTGTTTGTTCGTGATCTCCATGTACCTTAAACTCTTTCTTAAATCTGATATTAATTTTTGTAACTGTGTATTGGAGTTGATTACAAATAGTCCCCCTTCGAAGGGGGGAGTGAACCTGACATCAGTCAGGTGAACTGGGGGATGAACACCCCTCGCCCCGACAAAATACCGTCGGGATACTCCCCTCAAGGGGAGATGATTCATCAACACTGCGCAACACAGATTAAAAACCCGCTGTCTTTTTCTACGTGAATAGATCCTCAACAGACTTCATACCTGCTAACGAATCAAAATGGTTTATCACCATCTTTGATCTCTATGTTCGAAATCTTTTCTGGCGACGGTTCAAAAATATCGCGATCGATCAAGAGTACCAACCTGGAGAGGATAGCAAAACCATTTACTACCTCAACCACACCTCCTGGTGGGACGGTTTGATTCCTCTCCTGCTCAATCAAAAAATATTTAAGCAGAAAGCGCGCGCTTTGATGGAAGACAAACAGATGCGGGATCACAAATTTTTCAGCCGCATTGGTGCATTTTCTGTAAACCTTGAGGAACCCCGAGCTGCACTCAAGTCTATGCGCTATGCAGTTGACTCAATGAAACGTCAAAACTCCAGCCTGTTTATCTATCCGGAAGGTAAAATTGTACCCTATTCAACTCAAAAGCCAAACTTTCAAAAAGGTTTGGGGTGGATTGCTAGCCGAACACCGGAAGCTGATGTGGTGCCGGTTGGGATTTATATTCATACCGCACGGCATGACAAGCCGGAACTCTTTATTAAAGTTGGTCCTTCAGTAAAGTTTAGCGCAGAAAGTACTGCCGATGAACTAAAGCTACTGTTTGAAAAATCGTTGCAGGATATTCTGATCAATTTACAGGAGAAATCCCACACGGCTCCGCAACAATTCAAACAATTGTAATCCTCCCGAAGGCTTCGCGTAACACGTTGGCCGCCAATTTAAATGCATATCTCTGTAAAAAAGCATTAACTTTGCGCTTACTAATTTTATGTTTTTTGAATTTGATACATTTTCATGGTGTATCAATAAATTTTTGATTAAGAACTTTATCCATGAGTGAAATTCAACCGAGTGTCAGTTATAGTTTTACCGTTCGCCTGGCTATTGTAAACAAACCGGGCATGCTTGCAAAAGTTTTGAATGTAATTGCAGAGCATCGGGGCGATCCGGGTGGTGTGGATGTTGTAGCTGTAGAAGGGAAATATAAAATTCGGGATATCACCGTCAGTGCACGTGACGCCAAACACTCTCGAGAAATTGTTGAAGCGGTACGGGTTATTGATGGTATCTCCGTTAAATATGTTTCCGACCGGGTGTTCCTGCTGCATATCGGTGGTAAAATAAGTATTAAGAATAAGGTACCTGTGGATACCCGGGATACACTCTCGATGGCATATACGCCCGGAGTTGCAAGAATTTGCATGGCTATAGCCCGCGATAAGTCCAATGTACAATCGTTGACTATTAAACAGAACTCCGTGGCTGTAGTCACAGACGGAACGGCCGTACTTGGTCTTGGAGATATTGGACCCGAAGCAGCCATGCCGGTAATGGAGGGTAAAGCAATGCTTTTCAAAGAGTTTGCTGATATCGATGCCTACCCGATCTGCCTGAGTACAAAGGACACTGAAGAGATTATCAAAACCGTTAAAAACATTTCACCCGGATTTGGCGGTATTAATCTGGAAGATATCGGCGCTCCAAAATGTTTTGAGATTGAACACCGACTTAAACAGGAACTCGATATTCCCGTATTTCATGATGATCAGCACGGTACAGCTGTTGTAGCGTTGGCAGCAACAATCAACGCGCTCAAGGTTGTTGGGAAAAAACTGGAAGATATACGCGTAGTCGTTGTAGGAATAGGAGCTGCCGGAAGTGCCATCAGCCGAATTCTTCTGGAAGCGGGTGTAAAAGAGCTCTTACCAGTAGATATTGACGGCATTTTGAACCGGGACCATACCGATCACCTGGATGACAATAAAAAATGGGTTGCCGAAAACGCAAATCAAAACAGGGTGAAAGGCAGTTTAATGGACGCTACAAAGGGAGCCGACCTAATCATTGGAGTGAGCGGCCCCGACACTATACCGGTTGAAGCTGTAGAGCAGATGGCAAATGATGCAATTGTATTTGCAATGGCTAATCCCGATCCGGAAATCCGACCCGAGAAAATACAGGGTAAGGCCAGAATCATTGCCACCGGTCGGAGCGATTATCCTAACCAAATCAATAACGTACTTGCATTTCCCGGGATATTCAGAGGAGCGCTGGATGCTAAGGCATCAGACATTAACGAAGAGATGAAACTGGCAGCCGCCTACGCTATCGCCAACTGTATTGGAGTTGATGAAGTAGGTGAAGAGTATATTATACCGAGTGTGTTCAATAAAAAGGTGGTTCGTGAAGTAGCTAAAGCGGTAAAAGAAGCCGCTTATGATAGCGGGGTTGCAAAAAGAAATTCGTAATACACAGTGTATTTAGTGTAATTTTTGAACTGATTATTTTGATACGTCGAGCCGTTTACCTTCCAGGTTACTCTTGAGTGCCAGCTCAATCAGGTAGATGACATAGGCAGCGTCATTCGGGTCAACCGGAAGATCACCTTCCCCTTTTATGGCTGCTGCCATTTCCCGGTAAAACGTTATGTAGCTGCCTGCAAGCGTTTTTACCTTTTCAACACTCATTTCATTGTTTTTCCATTTGTAGAGAGAACCCCAATAGTTTTCAGAATCTGTCCCCAGATCCGGGCTTTTTGGATTTTTTCCTTCTTTCAAATTCTGTTCTTGAGGATCCAGTCCAAATTTTACAAAAGCTCCTTCCGTTCCCCGGATGGTAAATCTGGGTGATGGATCCGCAACCAGCATCCCCGCTTTAAGCTTCACCTTCAGGTTTGGATAGTGTAAATCCACTTCAAAATAATCGTCTGTTACTCCGCCTCGCTGCTCCCTGATATCCGCAAAAAGATGATCCGGTTTACCAAAAAGACGTATACTCTGATCGATCAGATGAGGTCCCAAATCGTATAAAACACCACTGCCGGGTTGATCCTTCTCTCTCCACTTATTCTCCCGGACCTGATTTCGAAACCGGTTAAAAGTGGAAACCACCTCCACTACTTCTCCTACTTTTTGATCCCTGATTATCTGTTCAACTGTTTTGAAATCCCCATCCCACCGCCGATTTTGAAATACAGAAAGTTTCAAATCCAGATCATCTGCCAACCGGATCAGCTTTTTGGCTTCTTCAAATGTTACCGTAAACGGTTTATCAATAACAACATGTTTACCTGCACTCAAGGCCTCCATAGCCATTTGGTAATGCAGATGATTTGGTGTTGTGATAATAAAAAGCTCAGTCACGTCATCTTTTAAAATATCTTTAAAATTTCTAAACACCTCTACGTTGGGATACTGTTGTATTGCATCATCACTGCTGCGTTCAACAACACTATAAAAATCTAAATCGTTAACGGCTTGAATCAGTGGTGCATGAAAAATTTTCGCAGCTTTTCCGTATCCTACAATTCCCGCTTTGATACTCATTATGCTTTAATTTTCGATTCCTTGTTATTGCTTTCATATTGTAACCGGATCCAGAGTAAAACTGAACAAATTCAATCTGACAAAATTTTATGATGGTGTATGATTCTCCCCATCATCGGTTCACTATATGCAAAGTACTTAAACAAATGGTCTCCTAACAAAAAAGGCGCAGAAGCAATACTGCCTCTACGCCTTTTGGGGTCATCTAAAACTTATTTTCTACTTCAGTTACCCAGTTCTTCCATCCACTCGTTGAACTGGTTTGAAATGGATCCATAAAGATTTTCAGCTTCTGTCTTAACATTATCCCAAGTGTCTTCTGAAGCATTTTTCACCTCATCAATGGTTTTCTCCAATTCAGACCGATCATCTGTAAGTTCCTGGTGTGCCTCTTCTACACTATCGCTTACATCATCGCCTTCCTCGTCGATACGATTTCCAAGCTTCTCTATCTCTTCATCAAGGTCATCTCTCAGGTTTTCAAGATTATTTACCAACTCTTGCCGTTCCTGTTCAAAATTCTGTGATTGCTGATCATTACTCTCTTCACTGCAAGAACTGAACAGAAATAGCCCGAATAGTGCTGTAACCGCGATAAGAGTTAACTGTTTAAAACTTTTCATAAGTAAATGGTCATTTTTGTTCATAATTTAAAACTGCCCTTATTTTATTAACCGGATACGCAGATGAATGTTCCGACTTCTCGAATTTGTGTATCAGCTTTTTGAAATTTTCTCTATCTAACTGTTTTGCATTCATCTACCGAAACCTTTAACGTCCACAGCATAAATTTTCACAAAGTCGCTTATATGACACGATATTCTACGATTATCACATTCTTACTATTCCTGTTTCTATCATCAGATCTCATTGCCAGGCAATCGAATGTTAAAATCGAAGTACAACGAAATAATCGGGATGGATACACCTTTTATGCCACGAATCAATCCCCATCTCCGTTTATTGTTACCATCGACTTTAGCACACTGACAAATCTTCGGGCAAGCACATCCTTACCCTATTCCAGAAACGTATCGCGTGGAAGATCGCGCATATTCAAACTCACCAAAGAGATGGGTAATCTACAGACCAACTACCGTTATCGATATAGAACCCATACCGGCTGTCTGGATACTGAACCCGATGATATTGAATATCTTTTGCCCTACCCGGAAGGTGGAAAAGCCCGATCCGGTGAATTGAGTTATGTTTATGAGCGGCTGAATCATGACGCACCGGAGGATTGGTACTCCATTGTTTTTTATATGAAAGATGAATCGAAGATTCATGCAGCAAGAAAAGGTACCGTCATATCTATTCGTGATGGGGACAACTCAACCCATGAGGGACTTGTTTATTCAAGTGACCGAAATTATGTGGTTGTTGCGCAGGACGATTGTACATTTGCACGGTATTCAGTTTTTCGGGACGACGAGATATTTGTTAATGTAGGTGATACGGTTTATCCTGGCGATCCGCTGGGTGAGATGGCGGGCGAAGAGTTTGGTTTTGGTAATCAAATTCGCTTACTCATCTACTACAGAAATGACGAATCGGTGACCTTTAACCGGGAAGATTCTGAAGGGATACACAACTGGCACTATGTGAAACCCAAATTCAGAACAAGCGCCGGTGAATCGCAAAATCCTGAAACCGGTATGGAGTACATTAGTATTCATCCGGAAGACGTTATTACCGAAGAGATGGGCCGCAGGGAACGTCGACGCTGGAGGCGAAGTAATTAATACCGTTATTTCAAAACTGCTAGCCCAAATATTTAAATCTCAAATTCCCGTCAGCACGCTCCAAGCGGGCAGACGGATACTTTAAGTTTCAATAAGGTACTAAAAAATGAAATATATAATTCTATTACTCTTAACAGTATTCATTTTCGTTGCGTGTGAGTCTGATTCAAGCCAACCCGAAGAAGAGAATCCTCAAACCGAGACTAAGGTAGATATTTTCGACACAAACTGGACTTTAACTGAACTCAATGGAGATCCCGTATCTGAAACCGAAACTAGCGTATCCATTCCCACGATCAATTTTGTTGAGGCTGAAAATCGATTTTATGGCAGTGGCGGGTGTAATCAATTCAATGGTGGCTTTGAGTTTAATGAGGAATCCGGAGAAATAGAGTTAAGTCAAGTTGCCGCTACAAAAATGGCTTGCCCGGATATGGAACTTGAGAATCGCTATTTCTCAATGCTGAATGAAGTGGAACGAATGGAGATCAGTTCGCAGATTTTGAAGTTTTATAACAATTCAGGAGAGATCATCGCTCAGTTTGAAATAATGGAAAATTGAAAGTTGAAAGTTGAATGTTCTAAACACTCGTGGCACGACTTGAAATCGTACCACGAGAATTGAAGCCACAATCCCCGTCAGCACGCTCCAGGTGATAAAATAGGTGTCTAAATTCTCTTACGGTTACAATAGTTACTTTAAAGATCCGTCAGAACGCATGAGGCGGTCTGCCGGGTATCTCCATTCTTTCTCTCAACTCGGGATAAAGCAAACCAAAAGCACTTTAATTCAATCTTTTATTACTTATTTGTGTCTTTTGGTTTAGATCTTGAACTACACTTTTCAACATATGAACCTGGCCCTGAAGTTGTTCAGCAGTGGATGCATTTTTTTCGGCAGTCTCAGCAGTTTTTCTGGTAGTAATATCCAGCTCTGAACTAATATTTTTCAGCTCTTCAACACCGGATATTTGTTGATTACTCACTTCATGAACATTGGCAATCCATTCATTGAGTTCACTGATTTTTCCAGTGATATCATTCGCTATCATTCCACCGCCTTTGGCCTTACCGATATTAGACTCAATAATTTCAGCAATACCATAAGCTGCTTCTGATGTTTTTTTCGCCAAAACTCTCACTTCTTCCGTAACAACCGCAAACCCTGCACCGGCCTCCCCGGCTCTTGCTGCCTCTATAGCTGCATTTAGCGCCAGCAGATTAGTTTGAGATGCAATGCTTTCAATTGTCTCAACTACAGATCGTATGTCACTGCTTGAATTTTCCAGCTCGTTCATTGACTGATTTAGATTAACGGTTTCTCTATTAATCTCTTCAATCTTTAATTTTGCGGAAGATGTTTTGTCGCTAAGATTTAGAATATCATCTCCCATTTTTTTCAATGAAGCATGAGACTGAGCTATAGATACGGAATTTTCGTTTGCATGCAGTGCAAGATTTTGTCCTGATTCTGAAATAAAGTCTGCCGCTTCACTGGTATGGTTAGCGGAATCTTCTAACTGGTCGATAATATTAAATACCTCCAGATTTCCAATGTATTCCTGAGTCAGATTTAAAATAATTGAGCTATACACAAGTGTTGCTGCAACTACAAAGGATGCGTGTAACCCCACAATATCCCATCCACAGCCATAGTCGAAGATCATGATCGGATTTCCGGCTATCATCAATTCAGAGTCTTGAGCTATATTAAAAATCGCATGGTGAATGGCAATGGTAGCAGCTGCAGAAAGTATAGGAGAGATATCCTTATACTTTATCAGAAAAGCCATTGATACAAAAATATGAAAATGCATCTCTATCCGCCCAAAGTGCTGCTGAATAAATAGCATTGAGAAAGCCATAAATGCAGCACCCATCGTGATCCTGCTAATTAGAGAACCGGGATTTGATCTGTACGCCAAATAGGCAAGCCCCGTAATCATTCCTCCTCCTACAAAACCCAGAATATACGTACTGTATGAAAAGGCGATGATAGTTGAAGCCAGAATCCAGTGCAATACCAAAAGCTTCAGCATAAATTTGTCAGACTGAACGAAAGTCTCGTGCAAAGAGTCTTTTGCAAAAGATGGAAGAGCTTGATCTAACGAAGGAAACAGGTTTAAAGATGTTGAATTCATGGCTTCTTCTATTTTCAGATCTAAATTTTAATATCTGTACGTTTACTATTTTATTTTTTTAATAAGACTTCAGCCAGTTTTTCAGTGGTCACCTGGTTGGGTAGAACAGCTGTTATTTCAAATGCTTTGTCTCTACGCTTCAAGACAAAAAAGTGGTCGGTATGGTAAACTTCACTATCCATCCGTTTTGTATCCCTGATCCTGAGATTGAACATATCTACTGAATAATCTAACTGCTCTTTAGACAAATTTACACCCTGCATGCGAGGCGAAATATTTTTAGCGTAACGGTCAGATGAAACAACACCCGGGCGATTTGCAATATCGGCAAACAGAATCGACAAGCCCTCAAATTTAGTGGAGTCGTTTTGTTCAGATAACATTTCGTCAATCTTATAAAGTGAAGTCGGGCAGATATAGCTGCATCCCACATATCCAAAGAAAATAATCGCTGTATCACTCTCTTGATCAATGTGCAAAATCTCAGGGTCAACCAGATTTCCTTTTGCAGGATGAGACACAATTCCAAAACCAGATCCGAATACAATTACAATCGGAGTGAGAAACAGTGCAATAAGTAGTAGAACCGACTTCATCTATTTTATGGCTGATTTTCTGTTCATAAGTCTTATCGGCCAAAACAGAACAAAAGTTAAGCGCTATGAAGGAATTAACATCAAAAGAAAAGCCTTGTTATAACGATATTTATCAGCACACCATAAGGTTAAGAACACAGATAAACACCAGGAGATTACAACCATTGTCTAGAATAAACACTTCTGAAACTCCAAACCCCGTCAGCACGCTCCGAGCGGGTAGACGGGTGTTTTGAACTCAATCTCTCTACTCAATCCGTTTGACCGTTTAAACAACCCGTCAGACCGCTTGGTGCGGTCTGACGGATAATCTCAATCACTACGCTCAACACAAGCCAACGCACACTTCTCTCCATCCATCGCTGCAGATATAATCCCACCTGCATATCCTGCTCCCTCTCCACACGGATAGAGTCCCTTCACTCTCACATGCTGAAATGTCTTCCAATCACGTGGTATTCGCACCGGAGAGGATGTCCGCGACTCCGGAGCGTGAACCACAGCTTCATTTGTCAGGTACCCCTTCATCGATTGATCAAACTTATTGAATCCCAGGACCAATGCATTGTGAATAAAATCCGGCAGAACTTCACTCAACTCTACGGATTTAATTCCCGGAGCATAGGAAGTATTCGGCAGATCAGCCGAGAGTTTTCCATCCACAAAATCGACCAGGCGCTGCGCCGGTGCGGTCTGAGTTTTTCCGCCCATCTCCCAAGCCCGCTGTTCTATCGACTTTTGGAACTCCATGGCAGCTAACGAACCATGCTCGGCAAACGGTTCAAAATCCTCTTCCCGAAGCTCCACAACAATTCCCGAGTTGGCGGTTGCACGTGCACGCCTGGATGACGACCAGCCGTTGGTTACAATCTCCCCTGGCTTTGTGGCACAAGGAGCAATCACCCCTCCCGGACACATACAAAACGAGTAAACTCCGCGATCATCCACCTGTTTGGCGATGCTGTAGGGTGATGGCGGCAGATAGTCGCTCCGCACATCACAGCTGTACTGAATCGAATCGATCAGGGATTGCTGATGCTCTATCCTCACACCGATTGCCAGCGGCTTGAGCTCAATCTCAACACCTTTTCGGTGAAGCAGCTCAAAAATATCCCTTGCCGAGTGTCCGGTTGCCAATATCACCTGACCGGCCTTGAATATATCTCCCGACAGTGTTTTCACCCCTTTCATCTGATCTCCCTCGATAATGAAATCCGTGACACGGGTATTGAAATGGATCTCCCCACCGTGATCTAAAATACATTCTCGCATCTTTTCTATGATGGGAGGCAACTTGTTGGTTCCTATGTGTGGATGAGCATCCACCATGATATCCCTGACCGCACCAAACCCCACCAGAAGACGAAGAATTCTATCTACATCTCCGCGCTTCTTGGATCTCGTGTAGAGTTTTCCGTCCGAATACGTACCGGCCCCGCCCTCACCAAAGCAGTAGTTGGAATCCTCATTCACAATGTGCTTCACGTTGATTCCCTTCAGATCCTGAATTCGCTCTTTCACATCCTTCCCACGTTCCAGGATAATAGGTTTCTTGCCCAGTTCAATGAGTTTGAGTGCGGCAAAAAGTCCCGCCGGACCCATTCCCACAATGATCACCTCCTCTTCACTACCCACATGCGGGTAATCTGGCAAAGAAATCGGCTCCTCCCGGTACTCCTCGCCAATATAGACATTCACCTTCAGGTTGATGATCACATCCTTCTGCCTCGCATCGATGGATCGTTTCAGAATCTCGATGTGGTTGATCTCATCCATTGGAATATTCTTCTGCTGTGAGATATAACTCTCCAACAGTTCCGGTTTTGCGGCGGTCTCCGGATCGAACCGTAACTGGTATTCTTTAATCATTGGATTGGTTTTGTGCGGTTTGAGAACTAAAAATAGGAATAAATACGCACGATCCCGATGGTGGAATTTAGATTCCCGTCAGATCGCTTCCCGCAGTCAAACGGGTAAAACCATTCTATACAAATGGCATCTATATTTTGTATGAAAAAACTCTCAAATTCACGCCTCAACATAGTCTTTCAATTTTATTCACACTCTCTGTTCGGCGCGTATAAATTGACCTCTATTAACCCCGGGTTTCGCCTTGCTACACCCGGGGCTACAATCTGGCCACCCCTAACGGGGTTGGTTTCCTGACCCAGAATTCATTTCAAACGCCCCTGTTATTTAACCCTCCCCTGTCACCTCCCTAAGTCGCAAAAGCGCTCCTCATGGAGGGGAACTCCTGAACTAGCTTGGAAATCAATTTCTATGTTCAGGCTCAAAATTCGTTCTGAAGTCACTCCCTCTTTTTGATCCGCCTTAGGCGGAGAAAAGAGAGGGGGTTGGGGGGTGAGTCAGTAGCTTACCGGAAATAGATCATCTGCTTCATCAGCCGGTAGGATTCTGTGCCGATCTCATAAAAGTAAACACCGCTGGCTAATCCTGTTGGTGACCAGCTCACTTCGTGTTCACCCGCTTCGGTCACCTCATCATATATTCGATCCACCTTCTCGCCACTGACGTTATAAATATCAATCCAAACACGGAGATCTTCATCCAAGGAAAATGAGATGGTCGTCTCCCCGGTAAACGGATTGGGATAGTTTTGGTTCAGCTCAAAGGGAAACTCCACAACCTCTTCAGGTGGTTCAGACTCTCCTGTATCTACCTGAGATCGAATATCAGGCAGAAGCTGATAGAGATTCTCGCCCGGACAAGCCGTGGCAGAAACATCCCGGTGTCCGGAGATCACAGGCAAGAAGTTACCGGCAATGTAACCACTGCTTTCAGAACCAATACCAGTTTGTGTAAAACGCCACCCGATCGTTTTCACCAAAGCATCCAGGGCTAATGCCTGAGGTTGACCCGGTGCCGGCTGTGCTCCCGGCTCAAACTGTCCAAGCAACGCAACACCTACACTTTGGCTGTTGGCAGCGCCGGCGTGAGCTCCCTGAACATCGGTCTGTTCCAGATTGGGATTGTATCTTCCCTGATAAATTGTTCCCTCATGATCGATCAAGAAGTTGTATCCGATGTCGAGCCAACCGTTGTCATTCACATGCCAGTCCCAAATCTGTCGAATCACCTGTGCAGGGTTGGCAGGCTCGTTTACCGTTACGGTGTGATGAACTAAAGCGTGGGAAATATCAATGGGTGTTGGAGAGTAGTTCGGCTCCAGCTCCGATGGCGGCAGATCTCCCCACCAGCCCGACCGATCCACAATCTCCGGCATATCATAGCTTTTTGAAGCTTCTTTTGACTGCTCAACGTTATCAAAATCATCACCATTTCTTAATCTGGCGTCTGCACCTGTCACCCTAATTTCTTGTAATTCTACACCGGCCGGCATCTCAATTTCCACTTCAAACTGATCGTGCGCCTCACCTGATTCCGTCACATAAAGCATCGCCCAATAGAAACCACTGGGAGATTCTTGCGGAGAGATGTATCCATATGAAGATGTCCAGCCACCAAAATCTTCGCCCTGAGCAATGCTTCGAATTTGTAACGCAAACTCATTCGGGTTGATGGATTGATCTTCTAGCTTCCACCCTACGGCCAGACCTGTAAAAGGCTGTTCCGTTTTTCCACTCAGTATGATGGTGTTTCGATCCGGAGATTTAGATCTCAAATTTTCACTGACCGTTTGTTCGGCCCATATCCATTCCGTTCTTGGCAACTGCTCCTCTTCGGATAATACATCGATCTTATCAGCGGGTGTGTATAAAGCAGTTTCCTGTGCCAGTGCATCAGAAATAATCAATCCAAAGAAGATGGAGAGAATTAAAAAAAGAAAACCCCTATTGGCCATAAATTGCATATCGGATAATTTTTTACGAATCGATGAAGGAAATTTTTCTACATTCATAATCGTAAATTGTTTCAAAACAGAACCTAAACAAACACATGGGATATATGAAGAAAGCACTACATCTTTTTGCATTTCTATTTTTGATTTCCTCCTCATTGGCTGTTGCACAAAGTCAGGAAGAGATTGTCAATCAAATTGTTATCGAAGCCAATGAAAATTCACAACTGGAAGATCTTGCGCATCATCTTCTGGACGTTATCGGACCAAGACTTGTAGGAACACCTCAACAGCAAAAGGCACACGATTGGGCTGTTGAACTGTTTGAAAGCTGGGGTATCGATGCACGTAATGAGCAGTATGGAACTTGGCGCGGATGGGAACGAGGCGTTACTCATGTTGATATGCTTGAACCGCGAGTTGTAACTCTTGAAGCGATGCAGCTGGCCTGGAGTCCTACTACACCCGAAGGCGGAATAGAGGCAGAAGTTGTCTCACTGCCCTGGGTTGAAAGTGCTGAGGAATTTGAAGAGTGGCTATCCACCATCGACGGTAAGTTTGTATTGGTGTCCATGCCGCAAATAACCGGCCGGCCCGACTATAACTGGGAAGAGTGGGCTACGGAAGAGTCGTTCGAAAAAATGCGCCAGGATCGCGACGAACAGATGCGCGCCTGGAGAGCAAATATTGAAAACACCGGATACAATCAGCGTACACTGCCTGAAGCTTTGGAAGAAGCCGGTGCAGCGGGGCTGTTGATGTCGAACTGGAGTCGCGGATTTGGAACCAACAAAATTTTTGGTGCCGCCACGGATAACATCCCTCATATCGATGTTCTGCTCGAAGATTACGGAATGCTTTGGAGACTGGCTGAAAATGGCTCAAGTCCTGTGATTCGGGTAAATGCTCAATCAAAAGATATGGGAGAAGTTCCAACATTTAACACCATCGCTGAAATACGAGGAACGGAGAAACCGGAAGAGTATATCATCCTTTCTGCCCACTACGACTCCTGGGACGGCGGAACCGGAGCAACCGATAACGGTACCGGATCAATCACCATGATGGAAGTTGCCCGAATTCTGAAGAAAATTTATCCAAATCCAAAGCGTACCATCCTGGTCGGTCTTTGGGGAGGTGAAGAGCAGGGGCTGAATGGCTCAAGTGCTTTTGTTGCAGATAACCCGGAGATCGTTGATGGAATGCAGGCGCTGTTCAATCAGGATAACGGAACCGGCCGTGTGGCAAATATCAGCGGACAGGGATTCCTGCACTCCTACGATTATCTTACGCGTTGGCTTTCCGCTGTTCCGCGCGACGTTACCCAGAATATCGAAACCAGTTTTCCTGGACTGCCAAGCGGTGGTGGAAGTGATCATTCATCCTTTGTTTCAGCCGGGGCTCCGGGCTTTATGACAAGCTCTCTAAGCTGGGATTACTATAGCTATACCTGGCACACCAACCGAGATACATACGATAAAATCGTGTTTGATGATGTGAGAAATAATGTGATTCTGATTGCTACACTAGCCTATATGGCAAGTGAAGATCCGGAGACAACGTCTCGGGAAAGACGGATTCTTCCCATAAATCCAAGAACAGGTGAGCAGATGACCTGGCCTGAACCAAGAACACCAAATCGTCAGGGCGGATTGGATTAATTTCATTGATTTCTTCGTGGCACGTCTTCAAGCCGTGACACGAATCTTATAGCAAACATTTCTAAAACATCCGATCATTAAATAAATGGTCGGATGTTTTTTTGTTGCGTACCTACGGCACGCAAATATAATGGAAGGATCCTATTCCCACTTCTACCCATGTTTTGTCCCTGACGGGACATTTCTATTCAGGACAAATTCACTTGAAAGTAATTTCAGAAATATCTTTTTGATAAAAAAAGGGTAAGCACACTCATAATCCTTCGTCCTGTAGGGACGAAACATGGGTAGAAATGTGCATCTGTAACCAAATCATCCGTGCCGTAGGTACGGTACGTATCTGCGCCACCTGAGATGAATCCTAAACGATCGTTAACAGACGCTTTCAGGAGCCGACTAACGGCGTCACGCTGAAAGGTCCTTTTATATAAACTCCCTGATGTTTGCATAAACTCCGTCTATCATCTCTGTACGGGCCTCCACGCTTGACCAGGTGATGTGCGGCAGCATCAACAATCTGGAACTGTTCTGAACCTTCAGCAGCGGATTATCCTCACTCATCGGCTCCTGCTCAAAAACATCCAGTGCAGCGCCGGCAATCAACTCCTCATCCAGCGCCATGGCAAGATCGGACTCATTCACAATTCGCCCCCTTCCGGTATTGATCAGAATTGCAGACTTCTTCATTTTTTTGATCTGATTGTAGGCGATCAAATTATTTGTATTCTCATTCAAAGGCGCATGAATAGACACCACATCAGAAGTTTGCAACAGTTCTTCCAGATCCAAACGTTTGTATGGCTGATCCGTATTTTTACCGGATGTGGAGTAGTAAACCACTTCGGCACCAAAAACCTCTGCAATCTCAGCCACTCTTTGGCCGATTGTCCCCAAGCCGATAATGCCGAATCGTTTCCCTTTCAGCTCATGAAACGGACGATCCAGATTCGTGAAAATCTCGCTCTTTGAGTACTCTCCGCTCTTGATGAATTGATCATAATACTCCAAATCCTGCATCAGCCGAAAGAGCATCGAAAACGTGGATTGAGCCACACTGTCAGTAGCATAACCCGCCACATTTTTGACCTTTACGCCATGTTTCTCAGCCGCTTCCTGATCCACATTATTCATACCAGTAGCTGCAATGGCAATCATTTTCAGCTGACCGGCGTATTTGGAAATCAGTTCTTCATCAAGTACCACTTTGTTGGTGATAACAATCTCTGCATCCTTAATTCGCTCCTCGGTTTGGTCCGGCCGGGTTGATGGATAGAACGTCACATCTCCCAGTTCCTTCAGTTTATCCAGGTTTGGCGGTGTTCCAACGGTTTTGGCGTCCAGAAATACGATGTTCATGATATACTCAATTTATTATCCAAAATTTGATTTGGTACTAAAACAAAAAAAGCGAGATAACTCGCTTTTTAAAATTAAATTTCGATATATAGGATCAGATTATTGAGATACCCATACTCCGTCAACTACAACTTCAGCTGCTGTATTCTGACGGATACTTTTCCTGAAATTCCCGTTTCTGATTTGTTCCGCATTCAGTTCTGTTCCCGATACATCATAATAAAACGTATCTCCGTCTGTAGTAATTTTAAAATAGATCTCATACTCAGAAATATCCGAATCTGTATTTAGGTTTTTCAGCCGGTATTCGACATCTACATAGGTAGTGTCATCTACCACCGCATTTGCCCAGGAGGTGACCTCAGCCTCTAAATCCTCTTCTGACACATCGGGGGTCTCATCAACAGGCGTCAACACAATCTGAGCTGTCGTCACTCGGTCTTCCTGTACATTGACGCTTACTGATACATTACTGTAGCCACTTTTTCTAGCCTGAATCGTATAATTACCAACCGGTAAATTATTCAGGTTGAAGCTGCCGTCACTGTTTGAAGTGATGGAGTTGGATGGAGGGGTCGTAGTCAAATTAACCCTGGGTATTGGATCATCAGAATCACTATCGATGACAATACCTTCAATATCTCCAAAGAGTTGAACATCTACAGTCTCTTTTGAGCAGGATGAGAAAATAAACGCTATTGTGATAAATATAAGTGCTGGAATACTTCGAAATTTCATAAGATGATATTCAAATAATTAATTGTACCCTCTTCGGGTTGTTACTGAGACTCCCGCTCCATCCCCGCTTCCATTTCCGTACTGCTCTATTGATACGGGCAGACCGTCACCTGAGATTTCCAACATCAGATTATTTCCGCTTTGCAGAACCTGGTCCCGGAGTCCATTGCCTTGCCTGAAATTGAAATAGCTGTTAAAACTTCCTTCCTGTGTTAGTCCAAGATTGTTGTCATCTCCAAGTAAATAGATTAATGCCGTATTGAGATTCCCATCCTGTTGAACTCCCGTTCTGTTGTCAATTCCCTCCAGCTGCACAAATGCATAATTTCCAATTCCATTTTGATCGATTTCTGCGATATTGCGCTCGCCAATCTGAATAACCTGTGCGCTGTTACCGGCACCGGTAAGTGTTGATTCAAGGCTCCCGAAAGCAGGTAAATTATCGAATAAGGTAGTAACGAAGCGCTGACTATGCTTTTGCACGGCTTCATTATGCTCTGTATTTGCCTGCGATGGAAAAACCTCGCTGTTTGTCGATTGAGCTGACAAACCTGAAAAACTTGCTACGATGAATATGACCAGTAATATTATTTTCTTCATGTCTCTAAGATAATTTTGTGTGATCGGTTTATAAAATAATTTGTTCTAACAGCACATATGCTTGAAGGCATAGACCACATTTCAATACTGTGTTACCTGTACCTTATTTTTCTCTCCACTCTGGTTTACCTTTATCAAGTTCATTTCACCCTTCAGGCCGTCATCTTTTTGAGTTTGGAAAACTGTGATCAAATTATGAGTTCCATCTTGCCTGACATTCAAGGAATCTTGACTCTGCATTGACATCATCCATACTAAATTATCAGAACCTGCCTGGTCAATCTTTTTCTTGCTAAGAATCTTTTTACAGTTAGCTTTGCCTGAAAAAAGTAAATAGAAGCTGTTGGTATTTTCCTTACTAACAGTCAGAGTTTGAAAATCCCCGAATGAAACACATTTATCTACTTTATCATCGGTGCTCTCAGATTGTGCTGATGCTACCCCTGCTGTGAGCAGAAAAATTAGAGTTAATATGATTCGAATCTTCATGATTTTCTAAAATATATGATGTAGCAGTTTTAAAGGTTCACCAAAAATATGCAGGTACTAATTTCTTAAAACTTTGATATAGTAACCTACGTTTTTGTTAAACCTTTCATTGAACAGGCTACAGCCCTATCAAGGCCATAGCCAAGATTATTTAAAATATCTTCCAACAAATTAATTACTCTGTGTGATAAGTGCAGTATTACCTGATCCGTTAACAGTTACATTTGCAGTGTTTGAAACACCTGTTTGATAAATATTATAATAATTAGCATCTCCAGTAATCATAACATCTGACGTATGGCCCTGACCATCTTGATATATATAACTTGAACCCGTACTGGTCATATTATTCGCTTCTCCAACTATGTCAACATTTGCGGTGTGACCGCCAACGCCTAGTTGCTGTATTTCAACTCGATTGATTGAACCGTTTAAGCTTACATCCATAATATTGTTATCGCCTAACTGGTTTAATCTTGCAACATTGCTGATTCCGCCGCCCTGGTATACATCTATAGAGTTGCCACTTCCTATTTGATCAACTCGTACCTGACTGAAATTATTTCTCTGTGTAATATTGAGAACATTTTGGTCACCGCCAGTATTCTCTTGAATTGCAGGATAGTCAAGACCCGTACCCGGGGCAGAACTAAAACCAGCAACCGTATGCTTTCCATCTTGATCAATAGTTGCAGAGTTATTACCGATTTGTTCAAGATTCACAAAGTTAGCTCCCCCTGTTTGATCAATGTCTGCAAATGAAGAACCAGATCCGTTTTCAGTTTGACTTAAATTTACAGTAGCACCGATAGATACAACTTGATCAATTTGTGCTTCATTAGTATTACCGGTTTGAGTTACGTTAGCATCATTATTCTGTGCGAACGCCAATCCTGCGGTAAACAAAAAAGCTACGAGTAGCGTTAATATCTTTTTCATTTCATTTCATTGATTATTAAAAATAGCCTGCACAAACGTTACTGTGCAGGCTTAAGATTGATTAGTTTTGTGTAATTGTAGCTGAATTAAATGATCCAGTAACATTTACTACAGCTGAATTTGAATCCATTGTTTGTGTAACACTTACACCGTTCTCATTACCCATAATATCAACCATCGCAGTATTGAATGCTGAATTATTTCCAAGTTGAGATAACATTACGGAATTTAAATCACCTTCAATGTCTACGTCTCCGATTCCAGACTCTTGTTCCATACCTACGGTGTTGTCACTTCCGATTATGTCGAGGAAAAACTCATTATTGTTCTTTTGAGCTTCACCACGAAGAGAATAGAGTAGGTTATCATTGCCTACCATAGACACATCAAGAATTCCACCCGGCTGATTTTGATAAAAGGCACTTGTCTCTGAAGTTCCTTCTATTCTGTTGTTATCACCAATTTGAGTAATAGTTGCAACACTTTCGTCAGGGAATCCAAAAAATGCCCTTTGAAGAATGTTTACATAATTATTATCTCCTTCCTGCGAAATATCGGCAGTAGCATCGCCATTTGAGCCACCATCTGTTTGATCAACATATGCCATGTTGCTGAACCCAATTTGTTCAATCATTGCTTCATGGTCTTCTCCTTCTTGGTCAATGGTTGCTTCATTACTTTGTGCAAACGCCATTCCTGCTGTAAACAGAAAGGCTACGGTTAGTATACTTAGCTTTTTCATGGTTGTATCCTGTTTTATTTGATTGTTTGTTCGCCGCATCAAATCCAATTCCGGATTGATACGCACTCACTTTTTTTTCGTGAGATTGTTAACAGGAGAGTGAAAAAGCGCCGTTAGACTGCAAACGAAGATTTATGTATCTTGCATTTTGCAGAGCAGCGTTGTGGATAAATGGTTGGTCGCCTCCTTACGATTTCGTAAGGTCCCGCAGCGTTGCTTTGCGCTTTTATGTGTCTCCTATACTCTTTACATAGTCATATTTAATGTTTACCGTTTAAAATTTGGTTTATAGGTAAATCCAAGATTTACTCCCCAGTGCTGGTCATTATACTTACCCATCTCAACGCCATCCAATCCGTCTTCAAACAGATAGCGATAATTTGCTCCGACCCTTATTCCAAACCGGGTATTCAGTTTGTAGTCAAATCCTCCTTCTACTACTCCGTATGGCTTGAATTTTTTGATATTCCCCAGAAAAAACGTCCCGCCACCGAGTGATATATAAGGTGAAAGGTTTAAATCAGGAGTCAGATAAAAATTCCCCAGGATCTCAGCACTTGAAATTTTATCAAAATAGGCATCGCCTGCACTGATCGTAGTATATTGGCCTGTTCCCTTGATGGAAAATCCTTTTACTAATCCCCGCTCCAAACTTAAACTTACTCCGGGATTTACGTCCGGGTTACCATAGTTTCCAATTACGCTGCCCATAGAACCAAAAGCGTTAAGAGTCCATCCGCTGCGTAAATCCGCTTTTTCCAGCAGTCCAAAATAGTTTCTTGATAGTTGCTCTCGTTTAAATTTCTCAGCATTAAAGGCAAGCCTGTACTCTTCAACTTCATCCGGATCTTTCGGACTCCAGATTTCGTCTTCAATTCCTTCTAAAACCAGCTCTTTCAATGCTTCATCAATCGCCTCCGTTACAGCCATAACAGGAGGTTCGTTGTAGGTGTAACCCAGTTCAGATTCCAGGAGCCTGTTTGCATCTATAAACCGGAATACACCGCTTTCCAACTGTTGCGAAATAATCGACTTGGTTATGTGGACAGTTTTTAAAACTCTACCGCTTTGTGTGGAAACCGCTCTAAGATAAATGGTAACCTGATCTTTTCTGTACTGTGAGGAAGCACCCGTACCCAGATATCTGGCTCCTGCACCTCCGGTCAACACATTAGTATCGTATCCGATGATACCTCCCTCTAACATTACACCCGCAAAAAGCAGAGGGGGCAATGGCGTTGGTCCATTAGGCCCCGCATTTTGCTGGCGAATGTTTTGAATAATCTGACGTTCATTCAGAAGATTTGAAATACTTTCACGCTCAATAGCCACAAACCATCCCGACTCCTCCATCGCTTTCATCAAAATAGAGGTAGCTCCCTGAGTCACAGCCGTCGACCAGCTTGCCACCCTGTCAGATGGCTTATACTGACCGGTTTGATCTCTAAAGCGGTATACTGCCGCAACCACTTTTTCTTCAGGTTCAGGCAAAGATTTCAACGCAGCGGATGATTCGCTGACAATACCGGCCGTCGCGCGCTCAGTATGAAGTGGTTTCATTACACCTGTACAACCTGCAAGTAATAGTGCACTGAAAAGAAAACTAAAATATGTAACGATTTTGTTCATCATCAGAAACTTGGAACTGAAATGCTGGTTTCGTCGCCTGTTAAAATGTTACGGATCACAATTTGCACGTCATCCAATCCGGGCACTACATCGATTGAAAATTCACCAAATTCAAAACTCCTTTCTTCAACCTCTCCATCGCCAAACTGACGATTCACAATATCTCGCGTCAGTTGAGACAGGATTTGTCGTTGAAGTGAACTTTGAAAATCACTTAGTGGATCTCTTTGAAACCTTGAAGCTGCACTGGCTGCCTGATCAAAACGATTTTGCGTATTTGCACTGTTCATCAGCCAGGAGTAATTGCCCGGATTTCCACCGAATGCCGGGTTTTTAGGTTGATAAACAAGTTGCTGGGCAGATGCACCGGATACTGCCAGGAACATCCACAAACAACTTGCAAATAAAATTCCTGTAAATATCTTTCTAAAATTCATATCAGTATATTATTACTTCATTTTTGTTATCACGTAAATATGCATACGTAGTTCTTACCGCATATTTACTGGCCTCTTCAACAAAGTCATACTTAGGTTGCAGCCTCACTTTAAATGTTTCTTCATCATTTACCTTAACTATAATGATTGAACCCAGACTGGGAGCGGGTTGCTCCATTATTCTTATAGAGTAGTTACTGGCCTCAGGCGGAGACTGCCAATGGCGGTAAAATATGTCGTAGAAATCACGCCCGAATTTTGACCGGGTCTCGTCGTGAACCATACCATCCAGCTCCCGAAACATTGCCTGTTCTGTGTTGTTGGACTTCTTCTGCTCCTCACTCTTTTTCTCTTCTATTAGAGCATTAAAGGCTTCACGAAATGCTGCCATCTCCTCTTCATTCACAACCTCACTACTGTCAGCACTACTGCTTTCAGTCTCTGCAATACTTTCCAATGCGGCTAAATCCATCAGTGTACTGATTCTATATCGTCGAAGATGAGATTCATTAACCTTGGCTATAGGCACTTCAGAGACTTTACAGAAAGGATTTTCAAGAACTTCTGCAATATTGAGATTAGCCTCCTTATAGTTGGCTACATTTTGTGGAATTCTAATTTTTTGTCCCGGAAAAATAAGGTGAGGATTGTTTACCTGGTCAGCATTTGCAATATAAATTGGCTCCCAAAAACGGTGATCACCGAATCGTTCAGCAATTCGGTAGAGATTATCCCCTTTCTGTACAGAATAGAGTACATCAGAATCGCTGCAACGTTCGGACTGTACTGAATTCTTATCAGCACTTTGTCCGAATGGTAATAACAGCAAGATGATAATTACCCCAAATAAATTCACTAGCCTACTCTTTTTATTTCTGATTGCTCTTCAATATTATGCTGTGTCTCTCAGCATATATAGTTACCCAAATCTATTCAGCTACGTATACGTAGTATTTTTACTTAGATGAATAAAACCAAAAGCACTCTTTATATCTACAGGAAAGAAAGTCATCAGGGTATTAATTTCAAAAGCAGAAAAATTTAATAAACCGGCTCAGTAAATTAGACAAACACATTTATGTAACTGTTTGACAATAGCTTATGAGGTGAGATTTTTACAATTTATTTAAATCTATGTTAGGGTTAAAATATTTTAACTAAGCATTAGTACTTACGTTGAATAAGAATGCGTAAATTTATTAATAATAGCTTAAAATTTTGATGTGTTTTAGATTGATGGTATGAGGGAGATTAACTAAACTTTAAGTGTTCTCTTTCACCTATTCTTCTCCTCAATCCACTTCGACATATACTTGGTCCCCTGCTGATAGTGATGCATTAACATCGAGCCGATAAAGTTCTTCTTTCTGTGACTCTGCAGATTTTCACTTATAAAAGCTACACGATTAAGAAAATCATCTGTAAACTTTGTTTTATCGAACTTCTGTTTCAACAGATCGAATCCTGATTCCTGCGCGTTCTCCCACTCCTCCTTGTTTTGATGAAGCTCAACCGCGTGTTTTGCAAAATCACTCGGTACATTGGTAACTGCCCCGGGCCAATCATTTACGTCAGCAATTCCCTCTGCTCCAATCGCTGTGGTTACGCTCGGTGTTCCAAATTTCATGGCATCCACAAGCTTTCCTTTCAGTCCTGCACCGAAGCGTAATGGCGCCAATAAAACCCTGGCCCTGCTTATCACCTCTTCGGCCGACTCTGCCCTTCCTTGAACCAAAAAACCTTCCTTCGGATTGTCAAGCTGATCCACTTTCTGTGAGGGATAAGCGCCGTAAATATTAAGCTTTGCATTTGGCAGTTGCTGGCAGATTAGCGGCAAGATTTCCTCCTTCAGCCAGAGCACTGCATTCCAGTTCGGCTCGTGCAAAAAATTGCCAATGGATACAAAATCACTCCGATCTTCGAATGTGATCGGTGAACTTTGCGGTATATCTTCCATCAAAAAGGGAAGATAAAACAGTAGGTCCTCCTGTATCCGAAATCGATTGCGAAGGATTTCAAACTCAAATTCTGAGATAATCAACGAAAGATCACACCGGTAAATACTGGCAATTTCCCGCTTGGTAATGTCATGCTCAAAAAGCATCTCCGGTTCAAACGTACACCCTTGTTTCCATGCAGATTGACGCGCTGCCCGAAGACAATGAAGATCTTCAGTATCCAAAATTCTTACCGCACTTGGGCACTCCTCCGCTACTCGCCATCCAAACTGTTCCTCGGTCATAAACCGGTCGAACATAACGGCATTCGGGTCCATCTCCCTGATGAATTCGTTAAATGTTGGGCTGTTCATCTCAACGTCTGCTCGATGAACATCGTATTCAGCCAAATCAACAGCATAGTCGCTGTCGGATGCTGAGGTTGCAAATGTAACATCGTAACCGGCCTGCTGAAAGAGATCAATCAATTCCATCATTCGACCGCCTGCAGCAGATGAGTCAGGTTCCGGCCAGACTTTCCCGATGATCAGTAATTTTTCCATTTGTGACATGCCTAAAACTATTCATTTCGAACATGATTTACATCCATGAATTGATTAACCGAATGTTTTTCAATCATTAAACTTCTTAATACCTTATGCTTGATTATCATTTATCCAAGCAAACCCATGAGCATACGCTACATTCAGCAAAAAGACGATTTCCATTCCGCCGTTAACCATCTCCTTTCTACAGATCAGATCGCTGTTGACCTTGAGTTTGATCGAAACCGATATCGCTACGGCTTTAACCTTTGCCTGGTACAGATTTATGATGGCGACGACTGCCTTTTGATTGACCCACTGAGTGAGCAGATCCAAATTGAAAAACTTTTCCCGGTTATGGAGAATCCGGAAATTGAAAAAGTTGCTTTCGCTTTTCAGGAAGATCACCGTTTGCTTCATCATATCGGTTGCCGACCCAAAAATATTTTTGATCTTCGAATCGCCTCACAGCTGCTGAACTATCCGCCTGCATCACTCACCAACATAGTCATGGATACTCTTGATGTGGATATGGGAAAATCATCACAAAACAGTAACTGGTTCAAGAGGCCTTTAAAAGAGCATCAGATAAAATATGCTGCAAAAGATGTTCTATATCTGTTTGATCTGAAAGAGAAATTTAAATTCGAGGCCAAAAAGAAAGAGATCCTTCCGTGGATTGATGAAGAGAACCGAAACTGGGATCATGCACAGTACGATGACTCGGACATCAATAATTTCATTAAGGAGAAAGACAAACGTGATCTGAATGAGGTAGAATGGCATGTTTTCGTGAAACTGATGGAATTTCGTGAAGAAATTGCGAGTCAGGCTAACCGGCCATCCTATCAGATAATCAGCAAAAAACTGATCTACAAGATTGTTGAAAACCCGGAGAGACTCAATCAATGGACTGCCGAAAAAGGTGTCTTCAGAAGGTTGAAAACAGCACACATACAGCAAAAAATGAAGAGTCTTGTGAAAAGTGCACTAAAGGAAGCTGAGGACTTGGGGCTTTCCCCGTCAAAATCGGCCAGAGGAGTTCTCACTTCAGAAGAGATGCAGGAAATTAATCAGAGGAAACAACTCATTCAGCAGGCAAAATCAGAATTCTTTACTCCAATCAAAGATAGAATATCGGACGAGTTCGGTGATGAAGTAAGTACCTTTTTATTCAGTAACCGAACCGTTGCGGAAATTGTAACCGGCTCGAACGGATCACTTGAACAGTATAAACGTGATTTGATTGAAAGATATGCTGATGAGCTGAATTTAAATGCGGATCGTTTTATCGATTAACCGTAAGAACATTCAGTTTTCACATAAACTGGAAATAGATAATAGCTGCAAGACCTATCAGAAGCGAAACCCAGATCATAATTGCATAGCGGCTGAGCTCCTCTCCTTCCCTTCTCTCCCTGAAACTTTTGGGCTTTATACCTTGGAGTAAAAAAGTCACCACTCCGGCTAAATTCACACAAATAATGTAGGTTATTGTAAGTATGGCGGCTCCAAAAGCCAGATCATACATGCCGCTGCCCAGCAAGAGTCCGGTAGCAACCATTGGGGGAAGAAGTGCAACAGCCACCATCACGCCAATAACAGCCGCAGAGATTCCTCTTGTAAATGACAAACAACCAGCAACTCCTGCGGATAAACCAAGTGCTATATCGGCAAAACTCACGCTCGTGCGTGATGATATTTCATACACCTCAGGATCGACTTGAATCATGAAACCCATCATGATGGACAATACCATTCCAAGTGAAAATCCATATACGATGGACTTCATTGAGCGAATCATCAGAGCCTTATCTCCCAATGTTGTGGCCAGCGACAAACCTACATTTGGACCTAAAATCGGAGCAATAACCATCGCCCCGATCACCATCGCGCCGCTATCACGAATCAGGCCGTTAGCCGCTACTACACAGGAGAGTGCAATTAAAACAAAGTACACCCACGAGATATCCACTACCGCTTTAATTTCCTCATAAAGCTCATCTCTTGAAATACGCTTTACTCTCTTATCTCCCTGCTCTTTCTCTTTTTGTGTTGGCGGTTCATCCTCTTTCTCCTCATTTGTCTCCTGTTTTGGGATTGTAGCGGCGACAGGGAGTAAAATTACCCGGTAGTCATCACGATGGCCTAGTCTGTCATCAATGTCTGCCAGGATTTTTTCTGTGAGTTCAACATCGGCCAGAATGTGTATGGTGGTTCGGCCGGAAACAGAGTCATCTACCCACTGCTCAATCACATCATCTTCATCGATAATATCTTCATCGAGTTCGCAATCTTCCGGAGTAATAATTTGTATAAGTCGAAGTGCCATGCAGGAATATGATTTTAAATTTCATGTAAATCAAAAAAAAGAAGAGCCGGCTTTTGATCAAAAAGCCGGCTCCTAACCTATCTCGACAGATATGATAGCAGACGTGGTGCGCCTGCATCATTATGTAAGCATTTGTCAATCAAACAAAAATCAATTTGCTCTCTCAATATTCGGTTTTGTGGTTTCAATATTCAACAGTCTATAAACCGGGCAGAATGAAACGGCGCCGGAAAAAACAGGAATTAACCCCAAAAATCCCCAAAAACTGTCAAAGTACAAACCCGCTCCTACTATCAGAGCTCCAAGTGTTACCCGGATAATTGAATCCAGATATCCTACATTTTTCTTTAAAATCATTATGTCAACCTCTCATTTTTTATTTAACAGATTGACGAAATTTCAAATCTTTCGATCTTTGGCTTCATCATCCCTTCTTGTTTCTTTAAATATGATAAGAAACCCATTCATCATTCTACCACATACCGAACCTGATTGTCCTATCATACCTACCATTATCCGTGCATCGGGGAATTCCCTATGCCGGCCATCTTGCGGATCTGCTTCTCAATTAGTCTCATGGAAGCTATACTCTTTTCACTATCTTTAAACATCACGTTCTGTAATTCAAACCCATCCCAGATCCATGAATTTCAAAGCACCCTTTCAATCAATTACCTGGAATGATGACCACATAACCATCATTGATCAGACCTACCTGCCTGAACGGGAAGTTTACGTAGACTTAACCACTGAAGGCCAGGTTTGGGATGCCATAAAAAAGATGAAGGTTCGCGGTGCTCCCGCTATTGGAATTACCGGGGCTTACGGTCTCTATCTGGGTCTGCGAAATGCTCCTGAAACCTCATTCGACTCGTTCTATAATGAAGCCGATCGAATTTCTGAGTATTTAAATTCCGCCCGACCGACAGCTGTTAATTTATCGTGGGCTTTAAAACGTCTCAACGCAACAATCTTTGCGGTGAAGGACAAACCGATCAGCGAGATCAAACAGATTATTCTGGATACGGCCAAAACTATTCACAATGAGGATCGAAGACTTTGTAAATCTATTGGTGAAAACGGACTGGATCTCATTCCCGACGATGCCAGAATTTTAACTCACTGCAATACCGGCGGATTGGCAACGGGAGAATTTGGAACAGCATTCTCTGTAATTTTACACGCTCATCACGCCGGTAAACTAAAACAGGTTTGGGTTGATGAAACTCGTCCGCTGTTACAGGGTTCACGGCTAACAACATGGGAATTGCAAAAAGCGGAGATCCCTTTTCATTTAAATGTTGATTCGGCCGCTGCATTTTTAATGCAACAGGGAAAAGTAGATTTGGTTGTTCTGGGGGCAGATCGAATCACCAAAAATGGCGACACAGCCAATAAAATCGGAACCTATTCGCTGGCTGTCCTTGCTGACGCCCACAACATTCCGTTTTATGTTGCCGCGCCCTACTCCACGATCGATATGGATCTGGAAACGGGCAGTGAAATTGAGATTGAGCAGCGCGATGCGGATGAAGTCACAAACTTTGGGAATAAACAGACGGCTCCCGACAAAGTTGATGTTTACAATCCGGCTTTTGATGTGACACCAAATCGTCTCATTACGGCCATCATTACTGAAAAAGGTGTGATTAAACCCAACTATAAAACTAATTTTGAAAAACTATTCAGTTGATTGAGTTGTACTGAATAATGTATTTAACCACTTTCTTGAAACCATTTTCATCAGATTCCACGGCGTACACATTTCCTTTATCTACTTTTAAAAAAAGACTGTTGCGGGGCCACGTAAATGTATGCTGAACCATTTGGCGATCTTTGTCCGGATTTATAATCCACCACTCAAATTGTGACTCATCTTCCGGTATAAGCGCTAACCAAATGTAATCTCGGTCATCTGTAAACATTGTAAAGAGAGCCGGCCATTGCTTCGGATAGTCGGCACTTGCTCTCGTTAACTGAAGCTGACGATTATGACTGAACTCCTCTTCAATTAACATTTCTGCGTTTAACGTTGCTCTCCGGAAAGGATATCTGATAATTCTTTGAACCAATCCATGTAAATCTCTTTCTCGGATTTCAAATTGTTCAGTCCTGGCCGTGTAGAACTTGCCATTTTGAAATTGCGTTAAAAGTGATCTCTCCGGATATGGCAGTAGAAAGGCAGAGGGCCGGCCGGCGTGATCCCCAATTTGGTATTTTTCAGCCTTTTGCCTGAACAGTTCATTTTCATCCACAGCTCCGGTATTATCCGCAACATAGTAGTAGTGCCACTGATCCGGGTGGATCGCCGGATTTCGATCATCCGAAAATTCAATCAAAAACCTGCTCTCACTCCAGCGCTGAATCGGGACAGGTTTAAGATCTACTGAATCTTCAGGATGAATCTGTATTGCTGATGAAAAATCCGTGGAATTTATAAATTCCAAAGTGGAGAGATGGAATCGTGACAACCGGCTCAACTCATCATCAAAAACAAATAGAGTATCCGCCTCAATTTGGATATTTCTGATGCTCTCAAACTCACCGGGTTCTGTGCCAAACGTTCCAATCGTATCCAGCAGTTCACCCTCCGGTGAATAGTGGTAGACACTTCTGATATTATGGCGTTCGGCCGCTACATAAAGATTCCCATTCCGATCAACATCAAGGGCGGGTAAACTCTCAATAAACAGACTATCGTGATATTCGACAACCGGGGTTAGTTTGAATTGATCCCAATTTGGATTTTCTACGTCCTCAGATGAAATGGTAATAACAGAAATATCCTCTGAGGCATCAGAATTAAATTCACATCCAACACAAAATGAGAGCGTTAAAGTGACAACAATCAGGCTAAAAACTCTCATATTTTGATGTTAAACAGGTGATTAAGTTAAAGAATGCACAACAAAGGATTATTCATCCAAAAAGCCGTGCTCTCTCATCCAATCATCATTGTAGATTTTAGATGTGTAGCGAGTTCCGCTGTCTGGCAGAATCACAACCATCAAGTCATTCTCTCCCAGATTGTTTTCCCTTGCGTACTGCAACGCTCCATAAACGGCTGCACCGCATGATCCTCCAATAAAAAGCCCCTCTTCTTTCGCAAGACGGCGGGTCATCTGAAATGCGTCTTTGTCCCCTACCTGAACAACTGCGTCCAGCAGATCCCGATCAACATTTTTTGGAATGATATCCTCGCCAATTCCCTCGGTCAGATATGGTTTCACTTCACCTTTATCAAATTCACCGGTTTCGAAATACTTTTTATAAACAGAGCCAACACTGTCAATACCTATAACTTTCACATCCGGATTCTGCTCTTTCAAATATTTTGCAGCTCCTGTAATGGTCCCACCTGTCCCCATTCCGGCAACATAGTGTGTGACTTTTCCTTCCGTCTGTTCCCAGATTTCCGGGCCGGTAGTTTCGTAGTGAGCCTCTCTGTTGCTAAGATTGTCGTACTGATTTGGATAGTATGAATTGGGGATCTCTTCACTCAACCTTTGCGCCACAGAGTAGTAACTGCGCGGATCATCCGGCTCAACATTTGTGGGACACACTTCTACCCTCGCGCCCAATGCGCGAAGCAGATCAACTTTCTCCTTGCTCTGTTTGTCTGTTGTTGTAAAAATACACTTGTATCCTCGCACAGCAGCAACCAGTGCCAGTCCCATACCGGTATTCCCTGAAGTCCCTTCAATAATGGTTCCACCCGGTTTGATCAATCCCTTCTCTTCCGCATCATCTATCATTTTGAGCGCAATGCGATCTTTGATACTCTGCCCGGGATTTAAATACTCAACCTTAGCGGCAACGGTGAGAGGTTGTCCGTCTGTAACTTTATTCAGTCTTACAAGCGGTGTATTTCCAATAGCGTCTATAATCGAATTGTGAATCATTTTATAATCTCTTTGAACTGATATACTTTTGCGCAAAATATAGTAAATTTTGATGCCGATATTCTAATCAATCATCTACAGCAATCTGAAGCCTCGAACGCCAATGCACCGTATATTTTTTATACCCTTTTTGATCTGTATCACAGGATTTTTGCTGTTTGGATCAGCAAGAGTTGATCCGGTTGGGCAGAATAATTTATTGGACTTGCGCGACGCTGAAACTGTTCGTGTTCTGATTCTGGAACGGGAGCAACCGAATGTTATTCGAGTCAACGCAAAAGAATCGCCCATCAACTTCAGACTGGACGATAAAAGCCTGACACTTCAACCGGCTGATGGATTTGCATTTCTCTTTTTTGAGAAGGATCACATCCGCTTGCAAATGGATGGCCGTTCTCTGGTTGTGCAAAAAGTTGTTATTGAAAATCCGGCCGGTTTGATTCAGCTGTTCTCCACTGAAACCGGCACAAGATACTACAGAGGTGATTTTGACATCAGCCGGACGAATAGCACAAAAATTCAAATAATCAACTCTGTAGGTCTTGAAGACTATGTTACATCCGTCATTGGAAGCGAGATGAACTTCACGGAAACGGATGCTTTAAAAAGCCAGGCGGTGGTCTCAAGAACATATACACTCTGGAGTATTCATAGAAGTGAATGGACATCTTTTCATTTGAAAGATCATGAGCAGAATCAGGTTTATCTGGGTGAGCTACCCGGCAGGCCTGACTATGCTGAAGCTGCAAAAGCTACGGCCGGTGAAATACTCATGTGGAGTGACAAGTTAATTTTAGCGGCTTATTCAAGTACTTGTGGAGGGGTAACAGGAAATAATATTGATGTTTGGGATGGCGATGACCTGCCCTACTTAAACTCTGTAAAAGACTATCAAATGTGTGAAATATCGCCCCATTATGAATGGGAAACAGACATTCCTACAACTGAGTTCTTTGATTTTATTCGCTCCAGATATGGATTTTCTGCAATACGGTTTAATACAAAAACCCATCCATCGGGCAGGATAAGTGAAATTTCATTTTACGATTCATCAAGCCGTAAGCTTTCATTTGGAGGCAACGAGTTCAGACTGATCTTAAATCGACACTATGAGGATATGAGTTTAAAAAGCACACTCTTTACTGTTCATGAGGATGATGGAACCATCCATTTTTCAGGAAACGGGCTGGGGCATGGCGTTGGGATGTGTCAATGGGGAGCTAAAGGTTTCGCCAATGCGGGATGGAACTACTCCGATATTTTATCATTTTACTTTAGTGGTACAAAAATTGTAGATTTGAACAACATTGAAGATCAAAAAATAGCCCTTTCTAACTGAACACTATGTTTCTCGAACAAGATAAACCAAAAGACTACGACTGCGGATACAATCTCGATTTGATGATTGCCGCAATACCAAGAATTGATGATCAGCAAGAGCGCATCCGTTACGCAAAACGTGTAGTCGGTCTCATCAAACAGAGTCATCCAAACTGGGTCGACAAAAATGGACAGAGTCGCCTGGCCTGGGAATATTACTTTGAACTCGCCGACTATAATCCCAGAGATTATGGAATACAGAACCCATTTGAAAGTGGGCAACAAGACGATGCAGAATAGACCTGTCCCATCCTATTTATAATTGAGTATAATTTAGAACAAATCACTCTTTTTGTTCGATTTTTAATACAAGCGCTTGTTTATACAAACCCTTTAACTCTTTTGTCTTTCAATAAGATAACTGATTTTCCGTTTTGGAATGATAAACTTTCAATTTATATTGAAAGTATTGAAAGAACATGGAGTTTAACAGATATATGGATATTCAATATTCTGATCACATAACACCTACGGAGTTCATTGAAGCGCTTGACTCTCCGTCATTTACAGATTTCTTGAAGGAAGTTCAAAAATCGAAGAAACCCATTCTCACCGTCACCCTCCCGATCGCTCCCATCGATCCATTGGCTGCCCTTGAGATTAATCATGAATTTGAGCAGCAGTTCTACTGGGACCATCCGGAAAATGATATCTCCATTTCTGCGGCCGGCTGCATCCGTGAATTAAAATCCACCGGTAAAGACCGGTTTTCTGACATTTCCGATCAGACTCGATTAATGAAACAGGAAATTGAAGCCTATACCGCGATAAAACACTCTATGGCGGGTCCTCTTTTTCTGGGTGGATACTCTTTTTCTGATCATAATGTTGGCGCAGTTTGGAAGAAATTTGGCGGGGCACGTTTTGTTCTCCCGGAATGGATGATCATCAGAAATGGGAAATTTCACCTGCTCACTCTATCAATTAACAAAGAGAGCTATACGTCGGATGAAATCTACCAGGAAATTATCAGCCGAATTACAGATTTTCTAAACCTTTCCGGAAAACTTCAAGACCGGGGAATGCGTGAAACCACAAAGACCTCCATTCTCTGTACTCTGCAATCGCCCGAAGATAAAGGCCGATGGATCAAAAAAGTTGATCAGGCTCGCAAAATGATTGCAAACCACAAATTTGAAAAGATTGTACTCGCGCGCTCCGTGGAAGTTGAATCGCGCCACAAACCGGTCTTTACGCTACTCACGCATCAGCTGAGACAGAAATATCCGGAGTGTTTTAATTTTATGATTCAAAAAGATTCTGAAACTGCATTTATTGGCGCCACTCCCGAGCGACTTGCTTCTTTCAGAAATCAGATTTTTATGACGGAAGGACTTGCTGGAAGCACATCCCGTGGACGCAGTGCTATTGAAGATGAACTCCTGGCAAATGATCTCCTGATGAGCAGCAAAGACCGGGAAGAGCATCAATTTGTGGTCAAAGCAATTCAGGAAAATCTGGAGCCTCTCAGCGAAAAAATTGATCACCCTACAAATCCACAGATTAAAAAGCTGAAAAATGTGCAGCATCTTTTCACGCCCATTTCGGCGTCTATTAAAAAAGGTGTTCAAATTCACGATTTGATTCGTGAACTGCATCCCACTCCGGCTGTAGGTGGATTTCCAAGAGAAGATGCCGTATCTCATATTCACGAAATTGAACAGTTGGACCGAGGCTGGTATGCAGCACCCATCGGCTGGTTCAACCTGAATGGATGTGGCGAATTTGCAGTTGCCATACGCAGTGCGCTTCTTCATGAAAACAGGGCAACACTCTACGCCGGTTGTGGAATTGTATCAGATTCTGACCCGGAAAAAGAGTGGAAAGAAACCCTGCTGAAATTCAAACCGATGATGGATTCTTTAACCGGAGCTCACCACCATTATGAATAGTCACCTTCGGTGGACATCTGAGTTCCTAAATGCACTGTATCAACACGGAGTTCAACACGCCATCATCTCACCCGGTTCCCGGTCTACACCACTTACAATTGCTGCAGCAATACATCCGGGAATTAAAAAACAGATCGTTCTGGATGAACGGTCAGCCGGATTCATCGCACTGGGAATTGGAAAAGCCACGGGAATTCCTGCAGTATTGATTTGTACATCAGGGACAGCTGCGGCAAACTATCTACCGGCTATCACTGAGGCGAAGGAGTCCGGTGTATCCATGATTGTATTAACAGCCGATCGCCCACCAAATTTACGAGGTATCGGAAGTTCACAAACTGTAGATCAGATCAAACTCTACGGTGATCAAGCCGTTTTTTTTCACGAAGCCGGAGAACCTTGCTTTGATCAAGCTGATTTGAAAAGGCTCCGTTATGCTGCCAAACAAGCTGCTGAAAGTTCCATTGATCTCGGTGGGGCAGCCCACCTTAACTTCCCATTTAGGAAACCGCTTGAACCGACATCAGGAGAGATTCAATTTGAGAAAAAACAACTCTCTGAATCTTATTCAAATGAGAAATTACAATCCAGTATTCAAGTATCTCAGCGGACAATCCGTTTAGATAAAGATATCATAAAATTGATAACCGACTCTAAGAGACCTCTGATTGTTGCCGGTCCTGCAAATTCAAACCATCGTCTCATAAATCAAATAAAAGATTTTTCTGAATGGTTAAACTCACCGGTTATCGCAGAGCCCGGCAGTGGATTTTCAAATAGTGAATATCAGGTACATAGATACGAACAGTTTCTGAGATCAGAAGAGAAAAGAGAATCGCTTCAACCCGATTTAATTCTGCGCTTTGGTGATCAGCCCTTTACCAAATCGATGCTTGTTGCGCTTGATGCCTGGTCAGAAGTCCCAACTATATATTTTTCTTCTCGAAAGTCCACTCAGGATCACTCCATGAGCGTCAATCACAAGGTTGAATGCCAGTCTTCTGATCAATTTGATTATGCCGATCTCCAATTTGAATCAGATCCGGATTGGATTTCAAAGTGGAAGAAAGCAGATCAGTTCGCTGATATACAACTCAAGAAATCGATTGAAAAAACTGAAGCACTCACGGACGGACATGTATTTCATTTTCTGTCAAACCGACTGGAAAAGAATTGGAAGATCATGTTATCCAACTCGTTTATACCTCGGGATATGGCGATGTTTGGCGAGTCAAGAATTGGACAGTTTGTGAATCGAGGAGCTGCCGGAATTGATGGAATACTGTCTACGGCCATTGGAATAGCTAAATCAACTGAAAGTCCTGTTTGCTGCGTTACCGGTGATCTCGCATTTTTGCACGATTCAAACGCTCTTTTAAGCCTTCAGAAAATTCAACACCCTTTCATCATAGCTGTAATTAATAACGGTGGCGGAAATATTTTCAAGATGCTTCCGGTTTCTGAGAACAAGGAGTTCTTCCGGGATTATTTCATCACCCCACAAAATGTTAAGATCCAAGAACTGGCCGAGGCACACAGTATTCCGTTTAGAAGAGTTCAGTCAAAGGACGAACTGAAGTCATTGGATCTAATGGATATAGATGGAGTTCAGCTCATTGAATTTGTAACCGACCCTGATGAAAGCATGAAACAGAGGCGAACACTCTGGGAGATGTAAATGAAACTTTATGCCGATGGAATTGCGTACCATCTTACCATCCACCAATCTGAACCATCTCTTCCCAACCTGATTCTCTTTCATGGATTCATGGGTTCGGGTAAAGTTTTTGAACCGCTGGTAGACCGACTGAAGTCTTTTTGTAATCCCATCACAATTGACCTTGCGGGACATGGTAACACTGAGACACCGGCTAACACAGAGTTATTCCATGCAGATCGGCAAGTTGCTCAGCTAAAATCGATTCTTGATCGGCTCTCATTTGATCGGCTTTTTGCATTTGGATACAGTATGGGCGGCAGACTGCTTTTTCAGTTGATTACCACCTTTCCTGAACTTTTTGATGGAGCCATACTTGAGAGTACACACTGCGGATTAAGCTCAGATAAAGAGAAAAAACAGCGAATTACCGTTGATGAACTTCGGGCTGAGTCGATTCTGAACAACTTTGATCAGTTTCTTAAAGAGTGGATAAACCTGCCTCTTTTCAAGCACACTCCGGACACGGCCAGGAAAGCTTATCAAACCATTATGGAAAATCAAAAACCCGAGTGCATGGCTGCTTCTTTGCGTGGCTTTGGATCAGGTACGATGCCGACTGTTTGTGATAAGTTGCAAGATGTGCAATTCCCTCTCTATCTTATTGCCGGAGAATATGACCAAAAGTATGTTGATCGGATGGCTTCTATTGCCAAACTGTGCAATGATTCAACGTTTCAGATTGTTGAAAAAGCCGGTCACCGGATACACACCGATCAGCCTGATACCTGGATTCAAATTTTAAAAAATTTTATCACACAACATTATGTCTGACTGGAAAACTGTAAAAGAGTACGAAGATATCACCTATAAAAAACGTGATGGTGTAGCACGAATTGCGTTTAACCGACCGGAAGTGAGAAATGCTTTTCGCCCGCAAACTCTGTTTGAACTGGAAGAGGCTTTAATTGATGCCCGGGAAGACACTTCGATTGGTGTAATTCTGCTCTCAGGAGAAGGACCTTCTAAAAAAGATGGCGGTTGGGCATTTTGTTCCGGCGGGGACCAAAAAGTTCGTGGTAAACAGGGGTATGAAGGAGTGGATGGCGTTCAGAGACTCAATGTACTTGATATTCAGAGGATCATCCGGTTTATGAGCAAGGTGGTTATTTGTGTGGTGCCGGGTTGGGCCGTTGGCGGCGGACACAGTCTACACGTTGTTTGTGATCTTACACTTGCCAGTAAAGAACATGGAATTTTCAAGCAGACCGATGCGGATGTGGCCAGTTTTGACGGCGGATTCGGTTCTGCTCTTCTCGCACGACAAGTAGGACAAAAGCGGGCTCGTGAAATCTTCTTCTTAGGAAGAGATTATTCGGCACAGGAAGCATATGAAATGGGTATGGTAAACGAAGTGGTTCCTCATGATGAACTGGAAGAGACCGCTTTTGAATGGGCTCAGGAGATTCTCGGCAAGAGCCCAACCGCTATACGCATGATTAAATTCGCTTTAAACCTGGTGGATGACGGTATGGTGGGGCAGCAGGTGTTCTCAGGCGAAGCAACCCGTCTCGCTTATATGACCGATGAGGCCGAAGAGGGGCGAAAAGCATTTTTAGAGAAGAGAAAGCCAAACTTCAAGAAGTTCCCCTGGTTGAGTTTGTAACCCTTGCCCCCGACTGTCGATTGCCTTTTTCGACCGTCGGGTTGTCTTACCCTCGACCGTCGAGTGGAATTACCACCAATCTCTGCCCTGATGATGAGTACTCGACTGTCGAGTTCATTCGAGTAAGAAATTTCGGCTTGTGGGGTTGAGACCAATCACAGAATTCGTCGGACGACTGAACATTTGAAGTCCAAAGCATAGTTTTTTCTCAAAGTCGTCAGACGAGGTTATCTCTCGACCGTCGAGTGGAACAACCGCCAATCCTCGCCCTGCTCATGAACACTCGACTGTCGAGTTTATTAGAGAAATGAATGCCAATTTGTGATGATTAGCTCAATCACATAACTCGTCAGACGACTGAACGTTTGGAGCTCATAGCGTAGCTTCTCTCAAAGTCGTAAGACGAGGGTTTATCGAAATCTTCTCATAATCTCTTCCATCGACATGTACATCAATGTGGGATGCTGAAGGGGATCTTTGTAGGGTTCTTCACAGGCAAAAAGCTGATCAATCAGTAACTCCATTTCCTGCTCGGTGAGTCGTTTTCCTCTGGGAATGGCTGTTCTGGAGGCAAATGCAATCGCTACTTTCTCCCGGGCTTCGAGCTTCAAGGTTTTATCCAGATCCCGGTACTGATGAAGCATATCCCGTAGAACCTGGCGCTCATCTCCGATATCAATATCGGCCGGCACACCATTGATGATAGCTGTGTTACCACTCAAAAGATCAATACTAAAACCCATTCGCTGAATGATTGGAAGCAATTCTTCCAAGAGAGAAAATTCGGATGCACTGAGCTCTATTGTTCTGGCAAAAAGAAGTTGTTGGGTAAACGGCAGAGATTCTTCAGTGGCGCTCAATGTGTTTTCGTAAATAATTCGTTTGTGAGCTGCATGCTGATCGATAACGGTTAGCCCGGTTCGCGTTTGTGTTAAAATATACCGGTTGTGCAGTTGCCAAAAGGTTTTATCACCGCTACTTGATTTTTTAGCACTCTCCTTGCCTCCCCCAACACTGTCTTCATTCTGTTCAGCTTCTCCGTAAAGTTGCCGGGCGGTTTCGTTTCCATCCCGGCCGGAAGATTGTCCAAAATTGATTCTCGAAGGAAACTGAACCGGCTCTGATGGGCGTCCCCGCTGTTGAAACTGTTGACTACCGGTGTTATCCCTTTGTCCGATCTGATCAAAACTGAGATCAAAATCATTTTCCATAAAATCAGACTTCCCAACATCCGGTACCACAAAATGTTCGTTGAGTGCTTTTTTCACAACCGATCGGGCCAGCTGTGTAATACTCCGCTCGTCATCAAATTTCACCTCCATCTTAGCCGGATGAACATTCACATCCACCTGAGCAGGATCTATTTCTAAAAAGATGGCATAAAACGGATACTCATTTTGTTTGGTCCAAGCGTCAAACAAACTTAAAATCACATAAGAGAGATAGCGATGCTGAAAGGGTCTTCCATTCACGAACAGGAACTGTTCTCCGCGTGATTTCTTGGCAAGTTTCGGATCAGCAAGCAGACCGTGTATTTTTACATAGCTTGTCTCTTCGTTAAACGGAATCAGGCTGGCGCGGTATTGCTTACCAAATATATCGGCCACTCTCTGTTTCAGCTCCTGTTTTGGAAGATGGTAGATCCTATCACCATCCGCATGCAGTTCAAATTCAATATCAGTATTGGCCAAAACAATATTTTGAAACACGCGAATGATATGTTTCAGTTCTGTGGCATCGGTTTTTAAAAATTGTCGCCTTGCAGGAACATTATAAAACAAGTTTCGAATGGCAACGGAGGTTCCGTCATCGGTAGCAACAGGTTCAAAACGTTTCTCCTCTCCACCCCAAATCTCAAGAAGAATTCCCGACTCATCGTCCACCCGTTTGGTTTTCATCTCAACCTGAGAAATAGATGCAATTGAGGCCATAGCTTCGCCTCGAAAACCCATGGTTCGAATTCTGAACAGATCTTCCACAGATTGAATCTTAGACGTCGCATGCCGCTCAAAACAGAGTCTGGCATCAGCCGCTGACATACCACAACCGTTGTCGATAACCTGAATGAGTGTGCGTCCGGCTTGCTGTACAATCAGCTTAATTCGGTCGGCACCGGCATCAACCGCATTATCGAGAAGTTCCTTGGCTACCGAAGCAGGTCGCTGTATCACTTCGCCTGCGGCTATTTTATTGGAGAGCTCCGGGGGCATAGTGTGTATGATAGACTGCCCCTTATCTTCGGTTTGATTCAACTGCTTAACTTTGAAGATTTAAATTTTGATTACTTACAGAATTGACATCAAAAATATTACCGCGGCGAGTCCGACAGCATATACCAGAATTCGCACGTTCTGACTTTTTTCACGTTTTCTGCGACTCAAACTTCGCGTTTTGAGCTGAATGCGTTTCTTTCGCTTCTCCTCTTCTTCGGGATTGTGATATCTGAGAGGTATTTCAAATTTTTTGGGCCTGGCTCTATGCCCCATCATAGGTCTGATCATAATAAAACTCCGTTATTTAGCCTTTTAACGAACAAAAACGCGTTGTCGTGTAAAGATACAATTTGACCGGAGAAATGTGGAGTTTTTTCTTTCCGATCCATTAATTGAAATTCACCACTAAAGAACCCTTCTAGTCCCAATGTATCTGCCGGCCCAATATGACTCAGACAGGTTTGAGATCATCACTCCGCTGGATACCGAAGCGTGCAGAAAGTCTCCATCTTCCATTGCTATCCCTACGTGAAGAACATTTCGGCTGGTTCTAAAAAAGATCAGATCACCCGGCCTGATACTCTCTCTTCTCACTCCCGATCCCTCTTGCAGCTGATTACGCGTATTGCGCGGTAGATCTTCACCGAAAAAATCACGATAAACTACCTGTGTAAAGGCTGAACAATCGATTCCGTTAATACCGTTTCCACCCAGTTGATAAGGCGTTCCCTCCCATTCGCGGTGAGCACTGTGGAGCTGATTTACAACACGATCAAATGATGAAACAGAAGCAGCTGCCGGAAGATTACCGGAACCGGAAGGTTGTGATTGAGGACCGCTATCTCTCGGCACTACACCGCAACCGGTCAGTAAAAATAAAAAGGAGATAATACTTAGATATCGCTTCGTTGACATAGAGCCTTTGAGGTTCACAATTTGCAATGGGATGTTGTATCTTTGCCCTAAACAAAAGAATAATACGAAACCATGCAATTACTTGTAAATATCGATCACATAGCAACGCTTCGGAATGCCCGCGGTGAGGGATATCCCGATCCTGTTGAAGCTGCCGAAGTTTGTGAAAAAGCCGGAGCCGCCGGAATCGTGTTTCATTTGCGGGGTGATCGCCGTCACATTCGTGATGAAGATGTCTACCGATTGAAAAAATCTGTGAAAGGCGCTCTCGACTTTGAAATGGCCGCCACAGAAGAGATGATTGAAATTTGTAACGAGATCAAACCGGAACTCTGCACGCTTGTTCCCGAAGGCCGCGAGGAGCTGACGACTGAAGGCGGACTCGACATGAAAAAAGTCTATGATGACTTTAATAACCGAGTTTTCCCGAAGTTTAAAGGAACCGGGATTAAGATGAGCCTCTTTCTGGATCCTAATCCGGAGGATATCAAACTGGCTCATAAATTAGGGGCTGATGCCATTGAACTCCATACAGGAGTTTTTGCAAATGCGCAGGACGAACATAGCCGGAAAAAGGAACTCATTCGGTTGAAAGAAGGTGCTGAGCTGATTCATGAATTTGGGATGACAGTCAACGCCGGACACGGCCTGAACCTCAACAATTTACCCCTTTTGATTGAAGAAGTACCACATTTACACGATATCAGTATTGGACACGCTTTAGTATCCAAAGCTGTTTTCTGGGGTTTGGATCGAACCGTGAAGGAGTATTTGAGGATTATGGACCAAGCATATAATGAATAATTTTAATGCAAATATAGTTTAACTTTTTTAACACACCCCTAAATCCCCTCTCAAGAGGGGACTTGTAGAACCACAAAATAGATTAATTTGACTGATCAACCACATAAGTCCGGATACGTAGCTCTCATTGGAAAACCCAATGCAGGAAAATCTACGCTGATGAATCATATTCTGGGCACAAAAATATCCATAACCACCCACAAACCTCAGACCACGCGACACCAGGTGGTCGGTATCTACTCGGATGATGATACTCAGGTCATCTTCCTGGACACTCCGGGGGTCATTACGCCAAAATATGAGCTTCAGCGAGCGATGATGAATACGGTTGAAAGAGCCCGTGCCGACGCTGATGTGATTCTTTTCATCTTCGATCCAACTGATAAATTCCCGACTCATGAAGTCATTGAGCTTCTCAGAACCATCAATAAACCTATTTTCCTGGTGGTCAATAAGATGGATCAGGCAAGCCGTTCCAGAGCTGAAGCAAAAGTGAATGAGCTGAAAGAGAAGTTGCGTTTTAAGGAAATCCACTACGTATCCGCACTACAGGGAAATGGTATAGATGAACTTTTACAGTCGATCCGAACCCAACTCATTCCCGGTCCTCCCTACTACCCAAAAGAGGATTTAAGTGAACACCCTGTACGATTTTTTGTATCCGAACTCATCAGAGAACAGGTATTTCTTCAATTTCAGGAAGAGATTCCCTACTCCTGTACAGTGGATGTGATCAGCTACGAAGCGGATGATGATATTGACCGGATCAGTGCCGACATTATTGTTAATCGAAAATCACAAAAAGGTATTTTGATTGGGAAAAAAGGAGCCGCCATCAAAGAACTCGGTATCAAATCACGCGAAGCCATAGAAGACTTTATCGGCAAAAAAGTATTCCTGGATCTTCACGTAAAAGTTCGCGAAAAGTGGCGCGAGCAGGAAAATTGGGTTCGGAATATGGGGTATTGACAAATATCTCAAACAAGTTCATATTTATCCGGTGCTGAAAACGTTACCCTGTTTTCCTTTACATTTTAGCTTAGTCCAAACTTAACGTCTACCCATCTATGAAGAAATTTACCGGCTCACTCATTCAATGTCTGATTCTCGTTGCATTTATTTTAACATCGGCAACTGCTCAGCCGTCGACTCTCACAGTTCCTCTGATTGAAGATGGACAAGCTCAGATCATCGAGGCGTTCCAGAACCCTGAAGAGTGGATTCGCCATGATCTTTGGGTAGAAACCGATTTTGACACAGATGGAGACGGAAATCCCGACAGGATGTACGTATCCGTTACACGACCGGCTCAAACCGAAAACGGTGACCTGAAACTACCCGTTATCTATGAGACTAGCCCCTATTATGCCGGAACCGCTCGTCCGCCATACGATTTCTTCTGGGATGTAAAGCAGGAACTTGGAGAAGACCCTCCGGTTCGGAAACCGGGTCCTGAAATTGAACGCCGTGGTGAACGACCTATCATCTCCAATTCACACACTTCCACGTGGGTTCCGCGCGGATTTATCGTGGTTCACTCCACATCACCCGGAACCGGACTGTCTGACGGTTCACCTTCTGTTGGTGGAGAAAATGAAGCACTGGCTCCAAAAGCTGTCATTGACTGGTTAAACGGCCGGGCTAACGGATACACAACACGAGATGGAGACGAAGAGGTTGAGGCATTCTGGACCAATGGCAATGTGGGGATGACCGGAACATCCTATAACGGATTTTTACCGTTTGCAGCGGCCACAACCGGCGTGGATGGATTGAAGGCGATCATACCGGTAGCTCCAGTAACTTCTTTCTACATGTACTATCGGTCCAACGGGTTGGTACGATCTCCCGGCGGTTACCTTGGTGAAGATGCCGATGTACTTTATGACTTCGTACACAGCGGGGACGAAGCTAAACGAGAATACAACAACCGCACCATGCGAGATGGCATCATGGCCGAGGGACTGGATCGAAAAAACGGAGATTACAACGATTTCTGGGAAGAACGGGATTACCTCAAACAGATGGAGAATTATAAAGCTGCAACATTGATGGCCCACGCTTTTAATGACTGGAATGTAATGACAGAGAACAGCTATCAGGCCTATGAAAAACTACAAGAAATGGGTGTGCCATCCATGGTTTACTATCATCAGGGTGGTCACGGTGGCGAACCTCCACACGAATTGATGAATAAGTGGTTTACCCGATACCTTTTTGAGGTTGAAAACGGAGTTGAGGATCTGGAAAGATCATGGATTGTACGTGAACGTGATGAGCGTGAAAATCCTACCCCCTACGAAAATTATCCACATCCGGCAGCCTCTCCGGTTACGTTTCATCTGACATCCGGTGCACCCGAAAGAGGTGGATTGACGCTTTCGCAACCCGAGTCTCAGGGAAATGAAACACTGGTTGATAACTACTCCTTTACGGGTTCAGCACTGGCTCAGGCCGAATGGACAGATCACCGATTAATCTACCTGACACCTGAACTTCAGGACTCTGTTCATATCTCCGGAGTGCCTTCGGTTTCCGTTACATTGGCGAGCAGTAAACCGGCTGCAAACTTAACCGTATGGCTCGTTTCGCTTCCGTGGAATGAGGGTCGAAACTCTCAAATTACCGATAATATTATCACGAGAGGTTGGGCGAGTCCGCAAAATAGAAACTCACTTCGGGAAAGTGAACCATTGGAACCCGGAGAATTTTATACTGTTGAATTTGACCTTCAACCGGATGATCAGATCATCCCTTACGGTCAGCAAATAGGTCTGCTTATTTTCTCTAGTGACAAAGAGTATACTCTTTGGCCACAACCGGGTACAGAGTTAACTATTGACCTGGACAATACAACCTTAACACTTCCGGTAGTGAACGGCAGGGATGCACTTTCAGGCATGAATTAAGGACAATCATACTTCAAATAGTGCAGATGAATTTTTGCCAAATGAGATGGTGAAAAAATTATTTGCATTTTCTTTGAAGACCGTTCTATCTTAAGAGCAATGAAAAATTCAAACCTACATTACACAACTTTTATGATCTGCCCCATGTGTATGCATAGTCACACATAGAGTAGAGGGTATATTTTTCATTAAGAAATTTGAAAGGCCCTCTGGAAACAGCAGGGCTTTATTTGTTCAGATAAATTGAACAGCGTTCTTTAAAATTAATGAGTCTTATCAAGAAAGGTGGAGGGACAGGCCCTTTGAAGCCTTAGCAACCGCCTCTCGAATTTATTCGGGAGGGTTAGGTGCTAAATCCTGCCCGTTTTGGTTTTCAACAACCAAAATTTGGGAAAGATAAGAAGCCGGCTCACCTGTTGTTACTTCAGGTTCTGTTTAAGCCTCTTCTGAAAATCTTTCCCACAGGATTTTCGGAAGAGGCTTTTTTATTTCACGATTTCAGCAATCAAATAATCATACAACAAACAGAACCATGAGCAGCAACGGAAAATCCAAAAACTACCGATTCGAAACCCTTCAGCTCCACGCGGGTCAGGAACCTGATCCAACAACCGGATCAAGGGCTGTGCCAATCTATCAAACTACATCTTACCAGTTCAACAATACTGATCATGCCGCAGATCTATTCGGGCTGAAAGAATTTGGGAATATCTATACCCGAATCATGAATCCTACTACAGATGTATTTGAAAAACGAATTGCAGCTTTGGAAGGCGGAGCTGCAGCTGTAGCCACTGCATCCGGTCAGTCTGCGCAGTTTCTGGCTATAACTACTTTGGCTCAGGCCGGAGATAACATCGTGGCTACGCAAAATCTCTATGGCGGAACTTATAACCAGTTCAAGGTAACCCTGCCCCGTCTTGGCATCGATGTGAAATTTTCTGAAAACGATGAACCGGCTGAATTTGAAGCACTCATTGATGATAAAACCAGAGCGATTTACGTGGAGAGCATTGGTAATCCTCGCGGTAATGTACCTGATTTTGATGGTATTTCAGCCGTTGCCAAAAAACATGGTGTCGCTCTGATTGTTGACAATACATTCGGAGCCGGCGGCGCCATTGCCCGACCTATCGACCACGGCGCCAACATTGTGGTAGAGTCGGCCACAAAATGGATTGGCGGACATGGAACCAGTATTGGCGGTGTAATTGTGGATGCCGGAAACTTTGACTGGGGTAACGGGCGATATCCTCTCTTCACTGAACCGGCTCCGGGTTATCACGGACTGAACTTCTGGGAAGTATTCGGCGAAGGCGGTCCGTTTGGAAATATTGCACTTGCAATTCGGGCCCGGGTTGAAGGTCTTCGGGATATTGGAGCAGCACAATCGCCATTTAACAGTTTTCTACTTCTTCAGGGATTGGAAACTCTCTCGCTCCGGGCTGAGCGACACACTACAAATGCACAAAAATTAGCCGAGTGGCTGCAGGAACAGGACTCCGTTTCGTGGGTAAACTACACCGGACTTCCGGATCATCCGCATCACGAGAATGGAAAGAAATATCTCAGAAACGGGCGGTTCGGAGCAGTTCTCACATTTGGAGTAAAAGGCGGTTTTGATGCTGCTAAAACTTTTATAGAAAATGTTGAGCTGGCGAGCCATCTGGCAAATGTGGGGGACGCTAAAACATTAGTCATTCATCCCTCGTCAACCACTCATCAGCAGCTGAGTGATTCAGAGCAGGAAGCCGGTGGCGTTAAAAAAGACCTAATTCGAGTGTCGGTTGGAATTGAACACATCGATGACATCATCGAAGATTTTGAGCAAGCTTTTGAAAAAGCGGGGAACCGATAAGCCCAATGAAAACTTGGCGGCCTGAACTTCTCTGATCAAATATATGGATAACTCATAATGAATAAAGGTATCACTACAACAACTTTGGAAACGGATTTCATTACTGAATCCGGATTTCGGTTTGAAAAAGCGCCGGTTGCCTATAAAACCTGGGGTGAACTCAATAGTGAAAAGGATAACGTCATCTTGATTTTTCACGCACTGACGGGACACGCAGCCGCTGATGAATGGTTTCCCGGGATCTTTGGCGAAGGAAATATTTGCGATCCGGATGAGCATTTTATTATCTGCATCAACGTACCGGGAAGCTGTTATGGTTCTGTAGGTCCTCAATCCATCAACCCGAAAAACGGTAAAGCTTACAAAAATGGCTTTCCCGAAATCACCATTCGGGATATGGTTCGATTTCAACAACAACTGTTGGATCAACTTGGTATTACCGGAATTGAACTCGTAATCGGCGGTTCCATGGGCGGAATGCAAGCTCTGGAATTCATATTTATGGATCGCCGTGCTCGTTCAGCTGTACTGATCGCCATGGGGAAAGCTCATACCCCATGGGCGATCGGTATCAGCCATGCCCAGAGAGCAGCCATTAAAAATGACCCAAACTGGAACAATGGAATTTATGAACCGGAAAACGGTCCGTTCCGGGGTGTAGCTACAGCACGAATGATGGCGATGGTGACCTATCGGGCACCTGAAGATTACAACCAAAAATTTGGGCGAAAACATCAGAATGAAGATGGCCAGTTTCAGATCGAGTCCTATCTCAACTACCAGGGACAGAAGCTGGCAAAGCGAATGGACGCTCACACCTATATCACTCTTACAAAGGCGATGGATTCTCATGATATCTCCCGAAATAGAAGTGACTTTGAACTGATTTTGAATCGCATTGAAATTCCGATTCAGGTCATTGGGATCACTTCAGATCACCTCTACCCTGTTGCCGAACAGAAAGAGCTGGCGAATCTTTTGCCTAATGGTCGTTTCGCAGAGATCGATTCACACGCAGGCCATGACGGATTTCTAATCGAATTTGATCAGCTCAATAGTATCATCAAACCCTTTACCCACCGAAAAGAACTTTTAATCTACTGAGATATGTCACAATTGCACGCCATCAAAAAAAACCGAGTCCCATTTGCCAAACCGAAACCTGTTAAAAAAATATTTATTGCCGGTGTTGGAGCTGTAGGTTGCACGCTGGTTAAACAGATTGAAGGTCACCACTCACTTCGAGTTGTAGGTATTTGCAACTCTCAACACGTACAGTGGTTCAGAAGAGAAGAAGCGAACTACAGGAGAAGTGAGTTACAAATTTCACCTGACAAACATTGGGATAATATTATCCGGAAACTAAGCTCATACAAAAAAGGGAGTGTTATATTTGTGGATGCAACGGGAAGTTCTGAAGTCTCGGCTCTCTATCCACAGTTGTTTGAAAACCATATCCATGTTGTAACTCCAAGTAAGCTTGCCAACACACAAAGCCAGGAAACCTTTGAAAACCTTCATCAGCTTGCCAATGAGTTTGATGTGGAATTTCACTACGAAACCAACGTAGGGGCAGGTCTGCCGGTTGTAAACACCATTAAAAATTTGATTGCTTCAGGAGATGAAATCATCGAAATCAGCGGTGTGGTTTCCGGAACAATGACGTATCTCTTCTCTGAGTTGGAAAATGGAGCTTCCTTTAGCGAAACCGTGAACAGAGCACGAACACTGGGTTATGCTGAACCCGATCCCAGGGATGATTTATCGGGAGAAGATGTGGCCCGAAAGTTTTTGATCTTGGCACGAATCTGTGGTGTTCGAATAGAACGAGATGAAGTAAATGTAGAATCACTTATTCCTGAAAACCTCAAGAATGTTGATGCAACCCAATTTCTTGACAGATTGGCTGAAGCAGACAACAACTGGCAACAAAAGATCGCCTTAGAAAAAGAAAAAGACCGGGTGTTGAGATACACGGGCAAATTGGAAAACGGAAAAATTGACGTCGGTATTGAAGCCGTTCCCAAACTATCCGCATTGGGAAATCTGACAGGTACTACAAATCTCATTACGATCAGAACAAAACGATATAACGACCAGCCGCTTACTGTTCAGGGACCCGGAGCAGGGAAAGAAGTTACCGCAGCCGGTGTACTGGCAGATATTCTGAAGATTTGACGGGCAAACATAAAAAAACCTCCTTACAAAAAAATGGAAGGAGGTTTATCTTTGCCAGCAAGAAACTATTTTGCACCACCAAGAAATACTACGGGCTTACTCATTACCTCCATATCGGGTTCAAACTGATCCGGAACTAATATCATAGCAAAAGCTACCTTGCCGGCTCCTCCACCACTGCTCAGAGCCCTTCTGCCGGCATCCATTGCCATCCGTTCAGCATCTCTGCTTGATTTGATGAAATGATCTCCGGGGAAAAAGTGGTCACCCGGGAAAAAATGATCTCCGGGGAAAAAGGTGTCACCGGGAATATGCGTTGAATTGGGATATGACTGAATAAGAAAATTCAAAAATTCTCGTCCACTGATATGCCTTCCTAACATAACAGGTCTTTCTGAGATTTTGACGGGATAACCATTCTGACCAACAATTCCTCGCTCTCCGATGGCGTATATATATAGTCTTCCTCCAACTTCAGTTCCGAATCGATCTGCTTTCAGATAGATTTGCCCCCTTTCTGTTACCCATTTGGAAAATTCTTCAAATGTGATTCCCTTTTCGCCGCTGTTCCCAACCATAGCCCTGTAGTTATTCTCTTCAAACTCTAACTGATACGCTATCTGTTTGGTGCCCTCTTGTGCTTGTAAGTCACTGAATAGAAATGACAGGCAAGTCAGTACACCGATTACTCCCACTACTAAATATCTCATGATTCGATTATTTAAGATTTATATTTAACGATATACACAATGACAAAATGGATACCGTATTTATTTTATAAGCGTAAGTAGATTCAGAGGTATGTCATCGCTCTCAAAGTTTTTTGTTTTCTGACATTTATTTGCATTCCATCACCCTTCCACTCTCTCCCACCAACCACCCACCGGAAAACACCTACGCAAATTTCAGCCTATACAGTTACTGTAAGCCACTTTTTCCAATGCGTTGAGTTTCCTTAAAAAATTTTCATCCACGCTAAACTTTTTTTCTTGACAAATACAGAGGCTATGAGGTACATTGTGGGGAGAAGTGGGAGATAGTGGGGAATTTATTAGCAAGGTTCCCGTACCCGGTCAAACCGGCTATCAATATGTTTTTAGCAATCCAGGCTCTGAGTAGCACAGAGTCTATAATAGAGAAAACCCGTGCCAAGTTTTAAAGGGGAATACGAACACAGTGTAGATAATAAAGGCCGTGTTGCTTTTCCGGCCAAACTACGCAAGATCCTCAAGCCTGAGGCCCAGGAGAGGTTTACCCTTTTGCGAGGCCTCGAACCTTGTCTCTATCTCTACCCACAAGACGAATGGGAACTTGTTGAAGATAAACTCTCACAAATCAATAGTTTTTCCCGTCAAGGCCGAACCGTTAAACGAAATTTCCTTCGATTTGCTGAAGATCTGGTTCTGGACAAACAAAATCGCCTTTCTCTTCCATCCCACTTAATGGAATGGTCCGGAATCTCAGACAGCGCCATCTTTATAGGCAGTGGTGAACGAATCGAAGTTTGGTCACCTAAAAAACTTGAAGAAGTTGATGCCGAACTCAGTTTTGAATCCTATCAGGACCTTTTTGAAGAGGTTATGGGCGGACAAAACAATGGAGGGGAATAGATGACAGGCTACTACGAGCACTTTCCCGTCCTATTAAATGAGTCTGTCGATTATCTCGTTACCGACCCTAAGGGTATATATATAGATGGTACACTTGGCGGTGGCGGACACAGCAAATCTATATTAAACAGACTAGACTCTGAAGGACATCTCTATGGAATTGACCAGGATCCGGAAGCTTTAAAAGCAGCCGGTGAGCGAATTGGTAATGACGAACGGTTCACCGCTTTGGAAGGTAATTTTGGTTATCTCTCTACCCTCATTCCAAAAGAGCATCAGGGACAAATCACCGGAATTCTTTTTGATTACGGAGTTTCCACGCATCAGATAAAAGAACCTGAACGAGGCTTCAGCTTTCAGCACGATGGCCCACTGGATATGCGAATGAGTGCTATGAGCGGTGTTTCTGCGCATAGCGTTGTAAATGAATACGATTATAAAAAACTGCGCGATGTAATCTTTCACTATGGCGAGGAACGAATGAGCCGACAAATTGCTCAGGAAATTATTAACCGCCGTCCTATTGAAACAACCGGAGAACTACGAGATGCCGTAGAGAGTGTTGTTAAAGGAAGGCACTCCATTAAATCCGTTGCACGGGTTTTTCAGGGAATCCGGATTGAAGTAAACCGGGAAATTGAAGTATTAAAGCTTGCCCTGCAGGATTCACTTAATCTTTTAAAAGTTGGCGGACGAATTGTTGCCATCTCTTATCACTCATTGGAGGATCGGTTGGTTAAGTACTTTTTCAAAAGCGGGAATTTTGAAGGTAAAATTGAAAAGGATTTTTACGGGAAATCACTCAATACCATTGAACCGGTAACAAAACAAATCATCACCCCCGGGGAAAAGGAAATTGAGACAAATCCGGCAGCCCGGAGCGCAAAAATGCGTGTTGCAGTGAAAATCAGTGAGGTAAACTGATGTATATCCAAACACCTATCAAAGAAAAGAAGAGCGTAAAGCCTAACCGGCGTGGTCTTTCAAACGGTAAACCATCCGGATGGAAAACCAAAAACTCACTTGGCAGCAATGGATTTAAGGGAACCACAAATTCTTACGGTACCCGCAAGAAAGAGCCTACACAAAAAAAGAAATCTGCCCTTCCGGCTTTTACCCCCTGGAAGGTTATACTCGCAAGCTTCTTGATTGGAGTTTGCGGGATTCTCTATATCGGACATGTTTTCAGTACTCAGCAGGCACTTCAGGAAGTGCGACAACTGGAAATTGAGTTCAACAAAGTACAGCGTCAGTACAACGCTTCCAGATTGGAATATGATCGTTTGGTTGGTCCAAAGGAAATTTACCAGCGGGCAAGGCAGCAGGGATATATCAATGCCGGTCCTGCCGATCAGATCATAACCGTAAAACCTTAGCCATATCATGAACGAAAGAACTGCAATTATGGGACGTATGTTTATGCTGCTGGGACTCCTGTTCCTGCTGCCTGCGGCCATTTTGCTGCAAATCTTTCGTGTAAACATGCTCGAAGCCGATGGGCTGAAAGAACTCTGGAATAAACAGGCTATAGACACTATTCCAATTTCTGCTCAGCGCGGGAATATTTTTGACACCAACGGTTCGCTTCTGGCAACAAACAGTGTGAATTATAAAGTTGCCGTAGACCCTCTAGCCCCTACTACAACCCGCGAGCATCTAAATAATATTGCCACCGTCTTAAGCCGTCATACCGGCAGGTCTGCAACTCATTATCAGAATGTGATTCGAAACTCCTCGAATCGATCCAGATATATTGTTTTGGAGCGAAGTATTCCTGTAAACGCTTATGATGATTTAAAAGAGCTTGGTTATCGCAGTTTAATTCTTGAAGAGGAGTATCGAAGAAATTACAATTTCGAATCGCTGTCAGCCCATACACTCGGTTTTGTAAATCACAACGTTGATGGAATGTCCGGATTGGAAAACAGCTACAACAACCTTCTCAAGGGACGTGACGGACTTCAGCAAGTTCGGAAAGATCGTAGCAATCGAATCTTTGCATATGTTGGTGCACCCCAAAAATTACCGGAACAGGGAGTAAATCTTCATACCACAATTGATGCCTACATTCAGGCAATCACTGAAGAGGAGCTTGAATCCGGTATTAAACGGCATAGGGCAAATTACGGAACAGCAATTGTAATGGATCCCAAAACCGGTGCCATTAAAGCATTGGCAAACTACCCTACGTTCGATCCAAATAACCCCTCATCCATCGATAGTGAAAATCGCAGAAATTATGCGGTTTCAGATATGATTGAGCCCGGGTCAACTTTCAAGCTTGTTACAGCTATTGCCGCTGTTGAACAGGGCGTTGTAGACTTTGAGGAAATATTTGAAACTCCTGAGAACGGCCAAAAGATAATTCATGGTCAGATGATGCGTGATCATGATCCTCTTGGCGACCTGGATTTTACCGGAGTTATTGCAAAGTCATCCAATATTGCAACATCAGAAATTGCAATGCGCCTGAAGCCTGAAACCCTCTATCAATATGCCAGGAACATGGGTTTTGGAACTCCAACCAACATTGATCTTCCGAATGAAATGGATGGCAGACTCCAAAGACCCTATGAGTGGAGTCGTGTTACCCTGCCCTGGATGTCGATTGGTTACGAAGTGCAGGTCACTCCTATCCAAATGCTACAGGCCTATGGTGCCTTTGCCAATGGCGGCAGGATGATGCGTCCGTATATAGTAGAAAAAATTACAGATGAATATGGCAATATCATTGAGGAAAAGCGTCCGAATATGGTTCGCCGAATCGCTAAGGAATCAACTATCAACAAACTTACACCCGTTTTTGAAGAGGTTGTAACCGATTCGGGTACAGCCGGTTGGGCCAGCGTTGAAGGGTTACGAATTGCCGGTAAAACCGGAACTGCTCAAAAATTAGTTGATGGCAGATATCAGGCAACATACCGAGCTTCATTTGCCGGGTTTTTTCCTGTTGAAGATCCAAAATATGTGATGTTTGTACTGCTTGATGAACCACTTTCCAGTATTTATGGCGGATACACCGCAGGATCTATTTTTAAAGAAATTGCCACTCGTATAGCAGGGTTGGATAATGAGATTCACAGAAACCTTTTAGAAGGAAACTTTGCAATAGCCGACAGTGTCGTGACACCAAAGATTGAAGGATTACATCGTAATGATGCACAGATGCTATTAGACAGTAAAAATCTGACCGCCAGCTTTACAGGATCGGGTGATTTTGTATTGGAGCAACAACCGGAACCCGGAGAAAGAATTACCGGAAACACTTCTCTGAATGTAAAGTTGGGAACTATGGAGTCCGATTCTATACCGGACGGCTATGCACTGATTCCAAACCTTCGCGACATGAGTATGAGGCAGGCCACAACTCTGCTTCTTTCACGCGGTTTAGAGATTGAAATGATCGGGTCAGGAACTATTTATACACAATTCCCTCGTGCAGGAGACTTCATGAAAAAAGGAAGAACTGTCACTGTGCGTGGTAAGGCACGAGAAATGCAACAAGCAACGGTAGTAGCTGCAAACGAATGACTTTCGATGAACTCATAGCATTTTGTGATCCTATTTCAGTTCAGGGCAATGAGCCTGAGAAAATGGGTAAACTATGCCTTGATTCCAGAAAGGTTAACACCGGTGATATTTTTATAGCCATTGACGGTTCACAGGCAGACGGACATAGTTTTGTACCTCAAGCTGTAGAAAGCGGTGCATCTGTGGTAATCGTTGAACAAGAAATGAGTCCGGCCGGCAGTGAAGCTGTTCTGTTGGTTAAAAATACACGGGAACTGCTGTCCCCTCTGGCTCAGCGTTTAGCTGGAAATCCGGCTGAAAAACTTACCATCATTGCCATAACCGGTACAAATGGTAAAACAACCGTTGCTACTCTGGTGTGGCAAATGCTCAGGGAACTTGAGCAAGATGTGGCTCTACTGGGAACGATTTCTAAACGAATTAACGACACAACCTTTGAGAGCAAGCTGACCACTTCGGATCCTGTTGAGCTGGCATCCGACATGAAGAGATGTTTAGAATCCGGATGCAAATATTTGGTTATGGAGGTCTCTTCTCATGCATTGGATCAAAAAAGAGTTGACGGAATCCCATTTGAAGTAGCGGCATACACCAATTTGAGTCTCGACCATCTTGATTACCACTCCACAATGGAAGAGTATGCGGATGCTAAGAAAATTCTTTTTGACGGGCTTTCATCCGGTAGCTGGGCTGTCATCAATGCTGATGATAAATACGCCCGGCACATGGTGAAGAATACTTCAGCTAAAGTGATCGATTTTTCCTTTAAGGAGAATGGAACTGTAAATGCTGAAATTCTAAAGACAACGCCTGAACAGACCCTTCTCGATGTGGAGGGAATTAAATTTTTTACGCCGCTTGTCGGAAAATTCAACGCCTACAATGTAGTTGAAGCCTTGTTGATTGGCACAGCGCTCGGTTATGACGGAAAACTCCTCGCTGATGTATTACCTGCATGCAGAGGAGCTGAAGGCAGGCTTGAAAAGGTAACCACAAAGAATTCAACGCAGAGTCTGCCAATGGTATTTGTGGATTACGCACATACCCCGGATGCGCTTGAAAATGTAGCCTCTACCCTTTCAGAGTTGAAGAAAGAGAATCAGAAACTTCTGATTTTGTTTGGCTGTGGCGGCGATCGAGACAGATCAAAACGGCCCGAAATGGCCAAAATATCTGAAAAGTACGGTGACCGTGTGATCGTAACATCTGACAATCCACGCAGTGAAGATCCACAAAAAATTATACAGGATATTGAAACCGGATTTAGTTCAACATTTTCTTACAGATCTATTGTTTCCCGAAAAGAGGCCATCCATACAGCAATTACAGAAAGCAGCAGTAACACCATAGTACTTATTGCAGGTAAAGGCCACGAAACGTATCAGGAAATTAACGGAATCAGAAATCATTTTGATGACCGTGAAGAGGCCAGGGAAGCTTTGAATAAATTGATGAGAAAACTGAATTCCAGGGGGGTGAACTGATGCTATACGCTCTGCTCGACTGGTTAAATCAACATTACGCTCCACCGGGTTTTGGTGCATTTGACTTTATCACAACCCGAACGGCCCTGGCTGCGGTAACCTCACTGATCATCAGTTTGATCATCGGTAAAAAAATTATTCACTGGCTTCAAAAACTTCAGCTAAAAGAGGTTATTCGGGATGATATTGGCCTGGACTCACACCTGAGTAAAGCAAATACTCCAACCATGGGGGGTGTGATTATTATCCTTGCCACTTTAATTCCTGCCCTGCTTTGGATGAATATGAACAGTATTTACACCTGGATGATCATATTTGTGATGTTTGTACTGGGTATTGTAGGGTTTATTGACGACTACATCAAAGTTGTGAAAAAGGATAAATCCGGTTTACATGGCTGGTTTAAAGTTGGCGGACAGGTATTTGTAGGACTTGTTTTAGGAGCTGCTCTCTATTTCTGGCCCGCTTTTGATGATTTCAACACTCTATCCACTGTTCCATTTCTGAAAGACGTAAATATCGACTATGCGTTTATGGGTGAAGAGTATGGATGGTTGATCTACATTCCACTGGTAATTTTTATTATCACCGCAGTGAGCAATTCCGCAAACCTGACCGATGGACTGGATGGGCTGCTGTCAGGAACTTCTGCTATTGCCGGTGTTATTTTAGGAATCTTTGCTTACGTATCCGGCCGAGTTGACTTTTCAAACTTCCTCGACATCATCTATTTGCCGGGATCAGGGGAACTTACCATTTTTGCAGCCTCACTTGTAGGCGCTTGTTTGGGATTTTTATGGTATAACTCCCACCCGGCCTCCGTATTCATGGGTGATACCGGTTCCCTGGCTATTGGTGGAGCAATGGGAGCGTTGGCATTGATGATTCACAAAGAACTTTTACTGCCGATTATTTGCGGCATTTTTATGGTTGAAACGCTTTCAGTCATTATTCAGACAAGTTATTTCAAATATACGAAACGAAAATACGGTGAAGGTCGCAGGGTCTTTTTGATGACTCCGATACATCACCATTATGAGAAAAAAGGATGGGCTGAATCTAAAATTGTAGTTCGATTCTGGATCATCGCCATACTGCTTGGAATTTTGAGTCTTTTAACTCTGAAACTCCGATGATAGACGTCAAGAACAAACATATCACGATTGCCGGAGCAGCCCGAAGCGGCGTTGCTGCAGCGATACTTCTGAAACGGAAAGGTGCGATTCCATTTCTTTCAGATACAGGTGAAATACGTTCAGACTTTGCGGAAAAACTGCATAAGGAGTCAATTGAGTTTGAAGAAAATGCCCATACCGAAAAAGCTATGCAGGGTGATTTTCTGGTGATGAGTCCAGGTGTACCTACATCTTCTTCAATTGCTCAATCCTATTTAAACGACAACAAACCTGTTTTTTCAGAAATCGAGATGGCAAGCTGGTTCAACCGTTCACCCATTATTGCAGTTACAGGCAGTAATGGAAAAACAACGGTGGCGAACTGGATGCATCATACATGGACCACCGCGCAAAAGGAGCACATTGTTGCCGGAAACATCGGGTATGCTTTCTCCGAGCTTGTGGATCAGACAGACGAAAATAAGGATGTACTGTTAGAAGTAAGCAGTTTCCAACTCGATCATATCGATACCTTCAAACCAACGGTATCAATGATTTTAAATATTACACCGGATCACATGAACCGGTATGACAATGACATTGAGAAGTACGCGGCATCCAAATACAGGATTGCAGAGAATCAAACCTCAGATGATTGGTTCATTTTTAACTCCGATGACAATAGAGTTTCCGGTTTTGCAAAAAAGCTATCCGAGAGGGAGAACGCTCCCAAAATGATGGCTTTTTCTACAAAATCTGAAGTACCTAACGGCGCTTTTATTCAAAACGGACAGTTGATTTTACGACTCGATAACAAAGAGGAGATCCTCATGGATATTGATGATATCGCACTACCCGGTAAGCATAATCTAAGCAATGGTATGGCAACGGCACTGGCTGCCCGAGCATCTGAAATCAGAAATGAACACATCCGCGAAAGCCTCCGAAGCTTTGAGGGTGTGGAACATCGCCTGGAATTTGTTCGCACCTACAACGGTGTGAAATACATTAACGACAGTAAAGCGACCAACATCAATGCTGTATGGTTTGCCTTGGATAGCTTCAACGTACCCATCGTACTCATTTTGGGCGGTCGAGACAAAGGAAATAACTACCAGGAACTTGAAAGTCAGCTTCGCGAAAAAGTACATACGGTCATTGCCATCGGTGAAGCCAGAGAAGCCATTAAAAATCAGTTAAAATCTACAGTTCCGAACCTGACTGAAGCAGAAACCATGAAAGAAGCTGTAAAGAAAGCTTCTAAAACTGCAAAGCGCGGCGAAGTGGTATTGCTGAGTCCGGCCTGCGCCTCTTTCGACATGTTTGAAAACTATGAACATCGCGGTGAAGTGTTTAAACAAGCCGTACTCGAACTTTAATCAAATTAACAGAACAGATAGTTGTACTACACCACACCAAATAGCAAAGTAGGATCGATCTTCGGCACAACACGCGAAGAGCTCGACACACCTGTACAGGGAAGTGACCGGGTGATTCTTGTTTGCGTTTTTATGTTGATGATGGTGGGTGCAATCGCAGTCTACTCCTCTATCGCTTATTTTGCACAGGCTCACAATTCCACGGCCGGTGCTCTTGTTTCGGGACATGTTGTAAAGCTTGGAATTGCTTTTATAGCCATGATCTTTGTTTCGAAACTAAACTATCGGGTATTGGCAAAGTTTAGCCGAATCGCAGTTGTATTCAGCTGGATCTTGTTAATCGCCGTTATGATCTATGGTGACATGGTTTTTGGAGCAAGACGATCTCTCTCTGTAGCCGGATTCTCTTTTCAGCCGTCATCTTTTGCTGCAATGGCTCTGATTCTCCACATAGCCGTATTACTGCATGAAAAACAGGATTACATCAAAGATTTTAAACGAGCTTTTATCCCAATTTTGATCTGGGTAGCGGTAACCTGTTTCCTGATTGCTCTGGAAGACTTCAGTAGCGCAGCACTACTTATGGGGATTACCATCTGTATGATGTTTGTAGGTCGAATCAGTGCTGTTCAACTGCTAGGGCTGGTAATGCTCGGGTTGATTGGCGGTTCAGCTTTAATACTGAGTTCAGCAGAGCGTACCAGCAGGGTAACCAATTACATCACACAGGTAAAAGACATTAACAGCGAGAAGCTTGAATCCAGCAGCGGCTATCAGGCACAACAGGCGCACATTGCTATTGCCAGGGGTGGCCTGATCGGTGTTGGCATCGGGAAAAGCACACAGCGTGATTTCCTCCCGGCACCATACAACGATTTCATTTTTGCAATCATCGCTGAAGAGTATGGAATTATCGGATCTTCTGCAGTGATGCTCATTTTCATCGTCATACTTTACCGCGGAATTGCAGTCATTGCCCGACACTCCCCCGATGCGCTTGGGACCCTCCTGGCACTTGGGGCCACCCTCATGATCACCCTTTACGGTTTTGTAAATGCGGCCGTTGCCACCGGGTTATTCCCCGTTACGGGGCTACCGATGCCTTTCATCAGTTACGGAGGCACAAGTATGCTTTTTGCAGGAATAATGGTGGGGATACTGCTCAACATTTCGAAACACAACAGACAGATTCAAAACAGATTTTATAACGGTTAATGACAACTGCCACGAAGAACATATCATCCACAGACACCCGCACAGCTGCGGCAGAACCCATTCGGGTTTTGCTGGCAGCCGGCGGTACGGGTGGACATGTCTATCCGGCGATTGCCATCGCGGATGCACTTCGTAAGGCAGATCCCCGTACAAAGATTTTGTTCGTAGGCACTCGCGATCGTATGGAGTGGGAAGCAGTTCCAAAATCCGGATATGATATTAAAAGTGTATGGATCAGCGGATTTCATCGGCGCTTGACTCCGCAAAATCTTCTTTTTCCATTTAAGCTGGTGACCAGTATCGTACAAAGTTTTTCCATCATTAAATCCTTTAAACCGGATGTAATGGTTGCCTGCGGTGGTTTTGCCGCCGGTCCAATTGGCTGGGTTGCTGCAAAATTAAACATTCCGATTGTCATTCAGGAGCAAAACAGTTATCCGGGAGTTACGAACAGGCTTTTAGCTAAACACGCCGTTTCAATATTCACGGCTTTTGAGGATGCAAAAAAATATCTACCGGAAGAAAAAATCACGCTGAGTGGAAACCCGGTGAGAGGTCAGCTCAAACAGAGTGATTCATCAGCCGCTCGTGAAGCTTTTGGCTTTAACTCGGAAGCACCGGTATTGTTGATTTTAGGAGGAAGCGGCGGTGCACTGGCGCTGAACAACATCATGCAGAAAGAGCTGGATCATCTTCACAATGAAGCCGGACTTCAAATCATATGGCAGTGTGGAAAACGATATTTCGAAGAACTAAACAAGCAGATTGATACGGATTCTTATCCAAATTTACGACTCACTCAATATATAGATGACATGCCGGCCGCGTACGGTGCCGCAGATTTGGTAGTCACAAGAGCAGGTGCGGGAACCTGCAGTGAACTTATGCTGCTGGGTCAGCCGGCCGTTTTGGTGCCTTCCCCTAATGTAGCGGGAGATCATCAGGCAAAGAATGCCAAATCGATGGTAGAAACAGGTGCCGCTGAACTTCTTGAAGAGTCTGACATCGAAGAAAAATTTTCAGAAGTCATCACAGCATTGATCATGGACAAAGAAAGGTTACAGAAAATGAATGAGGCCATGAAATCCCTGGCAAAACCCGACGCTGCCAAAACCATTGCAAAAGAAATTTACACACTTGCACAGAAACGAAACCGATGAGTAACAAGATTCAAACACAACCCGTATTTGGCCGAACCAAACAGATCCACATGGTTGGAATTGGTGGGATCGGTATGAGCGGCATAGCAGAGATTCTGCTGCTGAGGGGATACAAAGTTACCGGTTCCGACAGTAGCCTTAGTGACACCACTGAAAGACTTGAAGAGCTGGGTGCAACCATTTTTAAAGGTCATAGTGCATCCAATATTGAAGGTGCAGATGTTGTGGTTTACACCAGTGCCGTTAAAGCTGAAGAGAACGAAGAGACGAAAGCTGCATTAACGGCTCAAATTCCGGTTATCAAGCGATCTGAAATGCTTGCCGAACTGATGAGAATGAAGTATGGGATCGGCATAGCAGGCACACACGGTAAAACAACCACTACTACCCTGGCGGGTCACGTGGTTCAAGATGGTAATTTTGATCCCACAATTATCGTGGGCGGGCGTGTACACAGTTTCGACAAAACCAACGCAGTTGTTGGCAAAGGAGACATTGTCATTGTGGAAGCGGATGAGTTTGACCGAACGTTCCTGCGCCTATCCCCTTCATTGGCCGTTATTACGAATATTGAAGCAGAACATCTGGATATCTACGAAGATCTGGAAGATGTTAAAGATGCGTTCATCGAATTTGCCAACAAAGTTCCTTTTTACGGAGCTGTGATTGTCTGTCTGGATGATCAGAATGTGAGAAGTATTCTCCCGGATATTGAAAGAAGAACCATCACTTATGGTTTCACGCCTCAGGCAGAAATACGGGCTGTTAATGTTGGACAGAAGGGTTTCAGAAGTGCATTTACAGTACTTCACCAGGAAGAACCACTTGGAGAAATTGCGTTGATGGCCCCCGGCGATCATAACATCAAAAATGCGCTGGCTGCAGTAGCCATTGGCTTAGAGCTTGGAATGGAGTTTGAAGACATCAAAAAAGGTCTGGAACGATTTAAAGGTGTCTTTCGCCGGTTCCAGCCTAAGATGGACGACAAAAATATTTTAGTGATTGACGACTATGCCCATCACCCTACCGAAGTGCAGGCAACCATAAAAGCGGCTCGACGTGGTTGGGAAGACAGACGGATTGTTGCTGTATTCCAACCACATCTCTACTCCCGGACACAGGAGATGCACCAGGAGTTTGGGCTCTCATTCTTTGATGCTGAGGTATTGGTTGTTACAGACGTCTACCCATCCAGGGAAAAACCGATTGAAGGTGTAACCGGCAAACTAATTGCAGACGCTGCCAAAACCTACGGACACCGTGATGTGCACTATGTTAGAGATAAACGCGATCTCCCCACTCGACTGACAAGTATTGTGGAAGACGGTGATATCGTGATAACCATGGGTGCCGGAGATATTTACAAATTTGGCGAGCAGTTTACTGAATTGATTAAACAGAAATAAAACTTTTTTGAGCAAGAAAAAATCACATAGCAAAAGTAAAAGCAACGGGACAAAGCGACCTGTTACACTCATTGCAGGAGTCTTCTTTATTGTTGGACTGGCTGTTCTGGGCGGGTACTACTTTGAGCAAAACACCCGGATTACCGATGTGGATTTTTCCGGACATCGTTTTACCTCTTCTGAGGAGCTACAGGCTACTATTGCTGAGATTTCACCTGTAGGTATGCTGGCAGACAGTGTGGATTTCGGAATGTTGATGAACTCGATCCATTCACTGCCTTATGTGGAAAATGTAAATGTAACCATGGGTTTTCGCGGCAAACTGCAATTCAATGTAACGGAACGAAAACCTTTGGCACTCTTGATTGACGGCAGTAAAAGAAATTATGTAGCTGAAGGCGGAATCAGGCTGCCGATCATACCTGAAAAGACTGAAGATGTACCCCTGGTTTATGGATTTGCGGCAGAACCGCTCAGCGACACGCTGAAAACGGAAGCATTCCAACAGGTTGAAGATTTTTTAACCGCGGCGCGAGAAAATCGCTTTGGATGGATTACGATCAGCGAAGTGGCGTGGAACGAACGTGAAGGAGTCGTTGCCCTCACGGCAGAAAACGGAGTAAAACTGCTGTTTGGTCATTCAGATTTTGAAACAGGACTCAAACACTGGCAGGCATTTTATGGTGAAGTAATCTCGACGAAGGGAATTGGAGCATTTCGCCAAATCGATCTCCGGTTTAGAAACCAGGTGGTCACCAAAGAACTGTAACCCCAATAACACTGATTTAGCAATCAACAAGACAAGCAGGTAGACTTATGGAAATAGAAAATGAAAATGAACGAATCGTAGTAGGCCTCGACATTGGCACCACGAAAGTTTGTGCTGTGGTGGCCTCCATTGATGAACAGGATAGAATTCACATTCTGGGCGTTGGCAAGGCCCCCAGCGAAGGTTTGAACCGTGGTGTGGTTGTGAACATCGATAAGACGGTTCAGGCCATTAAAACCGCAGTTGAACAGGCTCAGCTCGCCTCCGGTATTGAGGTGAATTCCGTAAACGTAGGAATTGCGGGCGATCATATTCGCAGCATCAGAAGTAAGGGTGTGATCACCATCAACAATAAGGATAAAGAAATTACGGTGCATGACGTGGAGCGTCTGCTTGAAGACTGCCAGCGCATTATGCTGCCGCCAGATCAGCAGATACTGCATGTAATACCGCAGGAGTTTGTGGTGGATGGCCAGGATGGAATCAGCGATCCCGTGGGAATGAGCGGAATACGGATGGAGGCTGAGGTTCACATCATTACCGGATTGGTTTCGGCGGCAAAGAATCTATATCGATGCGTGGAGCGTGCAGGTTTTGAGGTGGCCGACATCATCCTTGAACCGCTTGCAAGTTCTTATGCTGTACTTGATGATGAAGAGAAAGAAGCCGGAGTTGTATTGGTCGATATCGGTGGCGGAACAACCGATCTGGCTGTATTTCAGGATAACACAATTCGCCATACAGCGGTTATCGCCATTGCAGGTAAAAAAGTTACGGACGACATCCGGGTTGGCCTTAGTGTTCTCGACGATCAGGCGGAAAAACTGAAGCAGCAGCACGGTGAGTGCTTTGTGGATATGATCGAGGAAGATGAGTCGATTACCATCCCCGGTATTGCGGGACGCCCGCCCAAAGAGATTACAAAAAGCATTCTGGCCAAAATTATACAGGCCCGAATGGAAGAGATTTTAGAGATCATCGCCATTGAGGTGAAACGAAGCGGTTATGCCGATTCACTGAGCGCCGGTATTGTACTTAGCGGCGGCGGAGCTCTGATTAAGAACATCTGCCCCCTAGCCAACGAGGTACTGGGGATTGATGCAAAAATCGGGAAACCATTGGGACTCTCCGGAGGCCTGATAGAGGAGGTTAACAGCCCGATGTACGCAACCAGCGTAGGCCTTGTGCTTCACGCTATAAAATCCGGAGGTCCGGAGAACCAGGCAATTGTGCCGTCATCCACAAAAGGTTCAGGTGTGGAGAAAGTGATGAACAGCATCACGCAGCGCATGAAGAGCTGGTTTAGAGAACTCTGATCGAAGGATGTCAGAACAATCAATAATCACAAATAGCAATCTACAGACAACACACATTAGCAATCATAAATAAGGAGTAATCATGGAATATAATAACACGCGCTTTAGCTTCGACGAGAAAGGTCAGGATAATGCGAAAATTAAAGTCATCGGAGTCGGTGGCGGAGGCGGAAACGCCATCAACAATATGATCCGCAAAGGATTGGACAGCGTTGAATATATCGCACTAAACACTGACGCACAGGCACTGAAAAATAACTCGGCCGATGTGGCCATCCAGGTTGGATCGAATCTTACATCCGGACTTGGAGCAGGTGCACGACCCGAAATTGGACGGGAAGCGGTTGAAGAGAACCGACATGAAATTGATGAAGCGGTCGATTCGGCCGATATGATCTTTATCACTGCCGGAATGGGCGGTGGTACAGGAACAGGTGGTGCACCGGTTGTTGCCGGCATTGCCAAACGAAAAGGAATTCTTACCGTTGGTGTGGTAACTACGCCATTCCTGGTGGAAGGAAAAGTTCGAATGAAATATGCCCTTGAAGGTATTACCGAACTGAAAAAAAATTGTGATACCGTAATCGTAATTCCAAACGAGCGGCTTCTCGATATCTCTGATGAGAATACATCTCTGATGGAAGCCTTCGAACAGGCCAATCACGTTCTCTACAATGCAACCCGCGGAATATCGGATCTTATCTTGATGCCGGGTCTGATTAACCTTGACTTTGCAGACGTTCGCACAACAATGATCGACGGTGGAGCCGCAATTATGGGTTCTGCTACAGCCAGCGGCCCCGACAGAGCTGAAATTGCCGCACGCGAAGCGATCAACTCTCCCCTGCTTGATGGAGTGAGCATTCGCGGTGCACGTAACGTACTGGTGAATATTTCTGCAGGTGCTAACCTGGGAATGCGTGAAACCACAACGGCAACCAGCATAATTCAGCAGGAGGCCGGTGAGGATGCGGAAATCATATTGGGTACAGTACTCGACGATGCTTTCGAAGATGAGCTGCGGGTAACAGTTATCGCAACAGGATTTGAACTGAGCGAAGACAAAACAAAAGCTCGCGTTGCACCCAATAAGAAGAGCGAACCGATTCTTAAAACGAAAAGCACAAATCTACCGAAAGCAAGCGACATTGCTCAGCGACACAACAGTACGCTGGACGGTACTTACTATAAAGGTGAAAAGAACCTCAAAAACCTTGATACCCCGGCCATTCACCGGCGAGAGGTTAAGCACATGCGCTCTCAGGAAGAGGTGCAGGCAGACGACGATATGCAGCACCGTGAATCGATTGAACGTAAAAAAGCTAGCAACGATAATAACAGCGTGTCAAATCGGGATGAGCGTATTGATAAGCGTGATACCGAACAGCCCGCATTCTTACGAAAAATCATGGATTAATCCGATTACCTGAACCGGATTTATGATTGCTTTAAACCCATAGATAGGCTTTCTCTGCCTATTCTATAGATTGCTAAATCAAAAAGGAGTTCCTTTGACCGGGGCTCCTTTTCTTTTTTTATTATACATCTTACCTCAAATCATCTATTTTCAGGCAAAAATAATGGTACGTACACAAAAGATGATTCTATGCCCAAAATGTTACTTCTTGTTTTCATTTTTGCACTCAATCCATTGGTTCTACTTTCAGATTCATACCCTGACGATAAAATTGATCACATAATCAAAGTTCAATATCAATCTATATACAGTTACTGCAAACCGGACGAGGATCCGAATTTTTCACGGATCTACGAGGATGAGCTATACTACTATTACACCGGCAAGAAGGTAATTAGCGGGCTGATTTATCAAACCAATAAGGATGCACCGGTAACCTTCGACAGCCGTACCGATCAGGCGTGTCAATTTGAACTCACACAAGGATTTCAAGTAGATCTTTCACTACTTGATGAAGACTTCTCGATTCACAGTGCCTGGGAAAAAGCACCCGAATGTGATCCATCTGAGGGTGAACCCTATCTTTCCGGCATCTATTCCCTAAACATTACGGGATTTAAAATCTCCAAAGCGTACATTGATAACTACGATCCACAACGTATTCGGAGTCAAATGGATATGAGTCGGTTTGAGTTTTATGCAAACTATGGTAAAGTTGATGAGGTCATTGCCCCGGCTGAGGTAAAGTGCCCGATTGTTTTGCGGTAGGTCTATACCGGGCTAGTGCTCGTAGATCATTTTTCGCGTCATTCCACCATCAATCACAATGTTTTCCCCGTTGATAAAATCATTTTCCGCATCGGCTAAAAACAAGCAGGCCCTTGCAATATCATCCGGTTTCCCAACTCGATTGGATGGATGTTGTTCATGATCAATATCACGAAGTTTGTCGTAGTCACCGGTATGAATCCATCCGGGACTGATACAGTTTACTGTGATTTTATCTTCTGAATATGATACAGCCTGAGAGTGTGTCAGCGCCAGCAATCCTCCTTTTGATGCGGCATACGCCTCTGAATTTTTTTCCGACATCAATGCACGTGTTGAGGCGATGTTTACAACAGATCCTTTCTCGTTTTTCTTCATATGCGGAACTACTTCACGGGTCAGAAGAAAGCTTGCCCTCAGATTGGTATTCAAAATCTGATCCCATTTTTCTACAGACAATTCATCCGGGCGGATAAACTCTGAAATTCCTGCATTGTTGATCAAAATATCAATTCTCTGATATCTTTTAATTGTCTCTTTTACCATATTCTGGATCGATTTCGGATCGGATACATCACAATGTATAAACTGTGCCTGCCTTCCCTCGCTAAGCAGTTCATCCTGTAATGAATTTCCATTTTCGGCATCCAGATCTGCGATCACAACATTATAGTAATTCGTTGCAAAAAGCTTGGCAACGGCCCTACCAATTCCATTCGATGCTCCTGTTACGATTACTGTACGATTCATAAATTTTTGGATTTATTTTTTGTCAAAATAACTGACCAGCTGATTTTCTATGCATCAACAAAATGAAGATACATTGTTATTCATGTATATCTGTAATTAAACCTATTGTATATCGAAATCCCATAAAAAAACCCGAGACAGAAATCTGCCCCGGGCTAAATGTTCACCCCAAACAATGAACATGGCATTAACGAACATTAAAAATTTACTCAATATCCCATGTATTTCCGCTGTTGAACAGATCGCTGACGCTTTCAAATGATGAATGCTCCCGAACGGTTGCAATACGGTCATGAACCGTTTTATCAAAATTGGGTTTATCTGATTTTCGGATTACCCCCATCGAAACAGGAAAGTCTGGCAATTCCAGTTTGGCAAGTGCAAGCTGCAAAGCAGAATCCGGTTCATGAGCATCATGTTTCAAAAATGTCGGATCATTTTCATCATACGGTGCTTTTTTTAGCTTCATTCCTTCCAGTTTTAAACCATACTGTTGATCTTTTCCGAACACCATCGGCTTTCCGTGCTCCAACACCAGCTGGTTATCGTCTTTGGTGTCTTTTCCGGTTATCTGTTCATGGATACCATCTGTAAAGATCACACAGTTTTGCAGCACCTCAATCACAGACGTTCCTTTATGCCGATAGGCCTCCATCATCACCTCTTCCATCAATTTCGGATCTTTGTCCGGCACGCGAGCAAAAAATGTAGCTCCTGCACCTATGGCAACTTCACCGATATTGAAAGTGTTTTCATAGTTTCCTTCAGGTGCTGTTTTGGTCTTGGTACCCTCCGGAGTAGTTGGCGAGGATTGACCTTTAGTCATCCCGTAAATCTTGTTGTTAAAGATGATAATGTTGAGATCAATATTCCGGCGGCAGGCGTGGATAAAATGATTACCGCCAATAGCCATACAGTCACCGTCGCCTGTAGAAACCCATACATTCAGTTCCGGATTCGCCAGTTTTGCGCCTGTGGCAACAGCTATAGCCCGTCCATGAATAGAGTGTATTCCATAGGTATCCAGATAGTAGGTTATTCGTGATGAACAGCCGATTCCGGATACACTCAGAAAGTCCTCCTTGGCATGATCCATCTGAGCAAATGTCTTCTGCATATTCGCCAAAATCATATAATCGCCGCAGCCCGGACACCAGCGTACATTCTGGTCACTCGCAAAATCCTTTCGGGTCAATGCTTCGTTCTTATCTTTTACGTCAGTCTGCATAACTAATTCGTTAATGTGTTAATGATTTCGGCTTTGATTTCGGAGGTAAAAAATGGCTGCCCCTGAATCTTGTTGTACTTCCTGTAGTTAAACTTCGGAAACTTGGTTTTCAGATAATTCGCAAATTGTCCGTTGTTTAATTCACACACCAGAATCTGATCGAATCGGCTAAATACCTCTTCTGTGTTCTCGGGCAACGGGTTGATATAATTGAAATGTGTAAACCCAATATTCTCTTCACCCTCTTCCAACATTTCTGTTACAGCCGTATTAATTGCACCGTGTGTACTGCCCCAGCCTATAACCAGTAATTTCCCTGATTGTGCACCAACCACACTTTGACGCGGAAGTTTTTTGGCAATCTTTGCAATTTTCTCTTCACGAATTTTGGTCATTTTTTCGTGATTCTCGGGCTCGTAAGTCAGATTTCCGGTATCAACCTGTTTCTCCAAACCACCAATGCGGTGCTCAAAACCTTTATCACCCGGACCTTTCCAATAGCGGGTCAGAAATTCGGGATCTCGTATGTAGGGCAGCCACTCATCGGCGCTTCCCTCAAAATCTTTTATTTTAATATCCGGCAGATCTCCATTTTCAGGTATCCTCCACGGACTTGTACCACTAGCCAGATACGTATCAGACAGAAGAATGACCGGTGTTGAGTGTTCCATGGCTAGTCTGGCAGCTTCATAGCTGTAGTTGAAACAGTCATCCGGAGAACTGGCAGCCATTACTACAAGCGGAGCGTCACCATGGCGTCCGTAAAGAGCCTGGTTCAGATCACTCTGCTCAGTCTTGGTCGGTAAACCGGTAGACGGACCCGCACGCTGAACATTTACAATTACCAGTGGAATTTCTGAGATCACGGCTAAACCGATCGCTTCTGACTTGAGTGACAATCCGGGACCGGATGTTGTTGTGATCGAGAGATTGCCACTGAATGATGCTCCAATTGCAGCACAAACCGCCGCAATTTCATCTTCAGCCTGGAAGACAATGGCTCCCATGTCTCTTCTGGCTGAAAGTTCATGCAAAATTTCGGAAGCCGGAGTAATCGGATATGAGCATAGAGACAGTTTTCTTCCACTGTTTTCTGATGCCGCTAAAAATCCCCAGGCAATGGCTGTATTTCCATCAATATTCCGGTAGGTACCTTTCTGCATTTTAGCAGGCGGAATAATGATTGATGTACCGATGATCTCAGTGTTCAGAGCAAAATTAAACCCGGCCTCTAAAGCCAGTTTATTCGCTTTGACAAGAACAGGCTTCTTACTAAACTTCTTCTCTATAAACTTAATAAGAGTATCCAGCGGTCGGCCAAACATGTATGTGACAAGCCCCAGTGCAAACATATTCTTGCTTCGGGTCATCGCCTGATTTTCCAGTCCTAAATCTTTAAGAGCTTCTTTAGTCAGGGAAGTAGCAGGTGCTTTAATAACTTTATACTCATCAAGAGATTTATCTTCCAGTGGGTTTTCTTCGTAGTCCGCTTTCTTAAGGTTTCTTGATGTGAAGCTATCCTTATCCGCAACAATGGTTCCGCCTAACTTTAAAAATCGGAGATTCGCTTTTAAAGCAGCAGGATTCATAACCACAAGTACATCAACTTCATCACCCGGCGTGTAAATTTCCGTTCCGCCGAACTGAATCTGAAAACTGGATACACCGCCCACACTTCCCTGAGGCGCTCTGATTTCGGCCGGAAAATCGGGAATGGTAGTCAAGTCAAGCCCGGCCTGACCTGATGCTTGGGAAAACATATCACCCGTTAACTGCATACCATCACCGGAATCTCCGGAAAATCGAACAACCACTTTTTGCATGGTTGGTGTCAATACATTATTAGCCATGAGCCTGTGTGTTAAATTTTTATTTTGAAGAGAAAGTGTTCTCCCCTACGATTATCCGTGTAGGAATGATTGTCTTTCCAGAAGCACATCTTCACTCTCTTCGTGCTCGGGGTGAGTTATAATGCAGTCGGGTACCGGGCAAAAAGCAACACACTGCTCTTCATCATGAAAACCTTTACACTCTGTACATTTATCCGTAACAATAAAGTAGAACTCGTCTGAAAGCGGTTCCTGCATTTCATCTGCGTCAACTTCATTTCCGTTTTGAAGGGTTACCGATCCGGAAAGGTTTGTTCCTTCTGCCATGGTCCATTCTGCTCCGGGTTCGTAAATGGCCTGGTTAGGGCACTCCGGTTCACACGCTCCGCAGTTGATACAAGTGTCAGTTATAAAAAGAGCCATAATTGTATTTTTTTAGTTGAAGATTAAAATCTTGGTTTCGTTTAAATGCTCCATTAGGAGATCTGAATCGATCTTTTGAACTAAAGTAGATATTTAGACAAAAAACTCTAATTAAAAGTAGTGAAATTTGTTGCACCTTCCAATATCACGGGTTTCCACCGGGTTAATTTAGATTCACTATAGATTAGATCCCGGCTCATTCTTTTAATAAAATTAATTCGGATCTGTTCAAATAGAATATCTATTAACAAGACTTTATTTCTTACTTAACTTGAGTTCTACATAAGAATCTTGAATATGATTCTCCCCTCCTGTGTAAGGAGGGGTTGGGGGAGGTAGATTTGATGATTTCAGGCTTCAAACCTGATCCGATTTTGGTCACAACCACCTCTGCCTTCCGAAGCTTCAGCGCAGGCAGGCCTAAGTCCCCTCCTTGAAAAGGAGGGGATTTTTCAATGCCTTTACATTTATTTTAAATCGAAATCACATTACTTGAGATCTTCTAACCTGAAACCCTGAAGAATCTTAATGTAATTAGCTCGTTCAAACGCACTGGGATCGGCAACCGATGCAGAACTCATAGCACCTTTCATCTCTTCCAGAGACTGATACTCCTTCTCTTCCATCCAAACTTTCATCTCACTTAGCATGAATTTCAGTGCATCGGGTCCTCCATAAAGCAGCGCCGAAGCCATCATAGTCACATCGGCTCCCGCCAGAATCATCTTAATCACATCGTGTGCGGTATGAATTCCGGTAGTAGCCGCCAAACTGCCTTTTATATGCGGTCTCAACATGGCAATCCAACGCAGTGGAAGGCGTTTCTCAAATGTGCTGCTTAAATTCAGATTCGGATTCACGTCCATTGCCTCCAGATCAATATCCGGCTGGTAGAATCTGTTGAAAAGTACCAATCCATCAGCTCCTGCACTCTCCAATCGTGTAGCCATATTCGCAAATGCGCTGAAGTAAGGACTCAATTTCACAGATACGGGAATGGAAACTGCTTCTTTCACTGCTTTCAGATCGTCGATATACATCTGCTCAACTTTTTCCGATGTCTGACTCGGGTCTGCCGCGATATAGTAGATATTTAACTCAATGGCATCGGCACCGGCCTCCTCCATTTTACTTGCGTATGCCATCCACCCCCCTTTTGATACACCGTTCAGGCTGGCGATTACAGGAATATCAACCGTTTTCTTGAGATTTTGAATCTGCTCCAGATAATCTTCCGCATGGAGATTGTGGTACTCATCCGGTTCAGGAAAGTAGCTGAGCGCCTCAGCATAGCTTTCACCCGAGGTTGTCAAAAAATGATCCAACGCTTCATTTTCGCGGGTGATCTGCTCCTCAAACAATGAGTACATCACAAGTGCAGAAGCCCCGGCGTCTTCAAGTTTTTTTGCGGTATCCAATTCACTCGTCAATGGTGAGGCTGATGGAACCAGTGGATTCTTAAGGGTCAGTCCAAGATATTTAGTCTCTAAATTCATAAAGCGTTCTGTTTTATAAAAGGAATAATTTTTGAGTTAAGCCCGGACTTGATTTATAAAATCCGGGCTGCTTATTTCTGATTCTACTTGCCTGATCCGTTTTCGGATTCTCCATTTTTCTTGACAGGATCGTACACTTTCACCATCTCTTCGTATACCCTCCACTGCTCTTTCACTTCAGACTGGGCCTGTGTCATCAGCTGTTTTGCGACTTTGGGCTGAGACTTGGCAAGCATCAGATAGCGCATCTCGTTGTAAGCATATTCCTCGAGATTGATCTTCGGCGGTTTGGAATCGAGCTGGAATGGATTCTTGCCTTCCTCCTCTTTACGCGGATCAAATCTGAAAAGCGGCCAGTAACCTGAGTCGACAGCCAGTTTCTGCTGATTCAGTCCAAACTTCATATCGTAGCCGTGAGCAATACAGTGACTATATGCGATGATAATGGATGGCCCCGGATAACTTTCCGCTTCAAGCACAGCTTTAATCGACTGCATATCGCTGGCCCCCATTGCGACCCGTGCTACATAAGCGTGACCACCTGCAACAGACATCAGCCCAAGGTCTTTCTTACCAGTTCGTTTACCGGCTGCCGCAAATTTTGCGACCGCACCAAGTGGCGTCGCTTTCGAACACTGTCCACCGGTGTTGGAATAGACTTCTGTATCCATCACCAGAATATTAACATCTTTTCCGCTGGCAAGAACGTGGTCCAGACCACCGTATCCGATGTCGTACGCCCATCCGTCACCGCCAAATATCCAGACACTCTTTCGAACCAGGTAGTCGGCGATGCTGGTTAGCATTTTCGCTTTGGAATCATCCGTTTTTCCAAGAGACTCTTTCAGAGAAGCAACTCTTTCCCGCTGCTCGTAAATACCCGGCTCAGTGGTTTGATCTGCATTCAGGATATCTTCAACCAGTTTTTTATCCACATGGCCGTTCATCTTCTGAAGCATTTCCCTTGCCTGCTCAGCTTGCTTATCGATGGTGAGTCTGAATCCAAGCCCAAACTCTGCATTGTCCTCGAACAGTGAGTTTGACCAGGCGGGACCCAATCCCTGACTATTTTTGGTGTATGGTGTAGCCGGCAGGTTACCTCCATAGATAGAAGAACAACCTGTAGCGTTGGCAATCACCATTCGATCTCCAAAGAGCTGTGTAACCAGTTTTATATATGGCGTTTCACCACAACCCGCACATGCACCGGAGAACTCAAAAAGTGGCTCCAGGAATTGAGAACCTTTTACAGTCTCAACCTTCAGTTTGGATCGATCATATTCAGGCAAGTTCACAAAAAAGTTCCAATTCTCTTTCTCCTGCTCCAACAGCGGATCGATCGGTTCCATATTGAGCGCCTTACGGCCAACTTCCTTGCGATCTTTGGCAGGGCAAACCTCTACACAAAGCTCACAACCAGTACAGTCTTCCGGAGATACCTGGACACTCACTTTGGTATCTTCCGGCCATTCACGTCCTCTGGCATCCATATACTTAAAGGAATCGGGGGAAGCCTCAAGCAGTTCACCATCAAACGCTTTCATTCGAATCACGGCATGCGGACAAACCATCGCACACTTACCACACTGAATACAGATGTCCGGATCCAATACAGGGATTTCTTGTGCTATATTTCGTTTCTCCCACTTAGTGGTTCCTGTTGGGAATGTGCCATCTGCCTCGAATGCACTGACCGGCAGATCATCTCCGTTTCCTGAAATAATTTCTGCAATCACTCTTTGGACAAATTCAGGTGCTTCCTCGGGTACCGGCGGACGCATCTCCTGCACAGAGGTAACCTCTTTGGGCACCGGAATTTCAAACAGATTTTCAATAGAGTTATCCACCGCCTTGTAGTTGCTTTGAAGGATTTTCTCTCCTTTCGCACCGTAGGCTTTCTTAATTCCATCCTTGATAAGCTGAATGGCTTCTTCGCGTGGAAGTATATCTGATATTGCAAAGAAGCAGGTCTGCATTACCGTATTGATACGAGTGCCCATTCCATTTTCGCGGGCAACTTTATAGGCATCAATGCTGTAAAATTTCAGCTCCTTCTCAATAATCTGTTCCTGAACTTTTTTGGGAAGATTATCCCAGACCTCATCTTTTTCAAATGGCGCATTTATAAGGAATGTGGATCCCTTTCTGGCCTTCTTCAGCATATCCAGCTGATTCAGAAACTGAAACTGATGACAGGCAATAAAATTAGCTTTGTCAATCAGGTAGGCCGACCGTATCGGGTTTGGACCGAAACGCAAATGAGAAACCGTCGTCGCACCCGATTTTTTCGAATCGTACACGAAATATCCCTGCGCATAATGGTCGGTATTATTCCCGATAATCTTGATGGAGTTCTTATTGGCACTTACCGTACCATCTGCTCCGAGTCCGTAGAAAAGACCCTCAAATACCTCCTCATCACTGTCCCAGCCGTCTGTGCTATAGTCAAGGCTGGTATGGGTCACATCATCATTGATCCCGATAGTAAAGTGATTTTTGGGTTTCTCTTCATCCAGCTCATCAAAAATGCGTTTCACCATAGGCGGCGTAAACTCTTTGGATGATAGTCCATATCGTCCGTTAATCACTTTCAAATCAGAGGGCAGTGATTTCCACCCTTCTACCCTGTTCTCCTGAAGCGTTGAAACTATATCGTTATAGAGAGGTTCTCCGGCACTTCCAGGTTCTTTCGTTCTGTCTAAAACAGCTATTCCCTTAATGGTGTCGGGCAGAGATTCAATCAGATGACGCATACTAAACGGTCTGAACAGTCTGACCTTAATGAGGCCAACTTTCTCTCCGTTTTCATTCATTTTATCAACAGCTTCGTGTGCTGTCTCCGCGCCGGACCCCATCAGGATAACTACTTTTTCTGCGTCTTCGGGACCATGATATTCAAACAGTTTATACGAACGGCCGGTCAGTTTACCAAACTGATCCATTGTTTTCTGAACCAGATCGGGGGCTGCATTGTAATATTTATTACCGGTTTCGCGAGCCTGGAAAAATACATCCGGATTCTGGGCAGTTCCCCGAAGAAGCGGATTGTCTGGGGTTAAGGCACGATTCCGGTGCTCAATAATTTTGTCATCATTGATCAGCTGTTCCATAACTTCAACGGGAATCTGATCAATCTTCTGTACTTCGTGTGACGTTCTGAAACCATCAAAAAAGTGGAGAAACGGTATACGGGTTTCCAGTGTGGCCGCGTGTGAAATCAATGCCATATCCATCGCTTCCTGCACGCTGTTGGAGCTCAGAATGGCCATACCCGTCATCCGCATCGCCATGGTATCACTATGGTCACCAAAAATAGAAAGAGCGTGCGTAGCCACGGTTCTGGACGCGACATGCACAACTGCGGGTGTCAGTTCCCCGGCAATTTTATAGAGGTTGGGCATCATTAACAGCAGACCCTGTGATGCAGTAAATGTGGTAGTCAAAGCGCCGGTTTGCAGGGCACCGTGCATGGTGCCGGCAGCTCCTCCCTCACTCTGCAGTTCTACTACCTCAGGAACTGTTCCCCAGATATTCTTTTTTCCGGCCATCGACCACTGATCAGACCACTCTCCCATTGGAGATGCCGGTGTAATCGGGTATATGGCAATTACTTCACTGACTTTATGTGCAACGTATGCGGCTGCTTCATTCGCATCTAACGTGACTTTTTGGTTTGACATAATGTTTTCTTTGTATGGTTTTGAATCGATACTCGTGTATTCGAAGTCGTTACTTACTTTTTTTGGGGTGGAGGTTTTACAAAATCGGCTAATGAATTTCCATTCCTTAAATCCTCCGCCATTGTCTCCAGCGTTTTTGTTTTAAAGAGATGAAAAACCTCTTCCCGAATTCTGTGGTACTCATCATGAATCGGGCAGGGATCATTTTCATCACACTCTTTGTGTTCAATTCCGCATTGTGTAAAAATGTCCAGACCATCAATGGCTTCAACTACATCCACAATGTGAATAGAATCGGCCGGTTTGCTAAGTTTGAATCCACCTGTGGGACCCTTCATGGAAACAAGCAGTTTCTGTTTAACCAGAGATTGCAAAATCTTACTTAAAAAGTGCTTTGGAATATTTTGCTCAGCAGCGATTTCACTCAATTCCACATTTTTTTTCTGGGACGAGTGGCAGGCGATATAAAACATCGCCTGTAATCCGTAATGACACGATGCTGAAAACATTCCGTTGTAATTCGTTTAAAATTGATATCTGAAATTGAGTCACTATTTTGGAAGGAAAGATTCCAGCATCCATCTCATCTTCTCATGCTGCTGCATAAGAGCTGTCACAAAATCAGCTGATCCCATATCATTCAGATCTTCAAAATCACGAATACAATTTCGAAGATACTTTATAACACTCTCATGGTCCTTCATCAGGTTTGAGACTTGCTCTCCTGAATCTGTAATTTCTTTTCCTTCTTTAAGCTCTGTCAGTTTTAGAAATTCACTCATTCTGCCGGTACTCAGAAAGCCAATCATTCGGATTCGCTCGGCGATTTCGTCTATCACACCTTCAAGCTCACCGTACTGCTCTTCGTAAAATGCATGCAGTTCAGCAAAATTTGCGGCCTTAATATTCCAGTGATAGTTCCGCGTTTTGATATAGATCACATGCTCGTCCGCAAGCAATTTCTGGAGCTTGGCAGCGACTTTCTTCCGGTCTGATTCTTTTATTCCAATATCCATAGTACTCTCAACTCGTTTTATTCAGATTTTAAATAGTCGTCCCTACTGCCTGATTTCACCGAACAGCCTTTAGTAGATATTTAGACATTAAACTCTAAAATAAAGTAATAAAAAAGATCTCCTATTCCAACATATTCGATCAACATTTATTTATCTGGCAATCTGCTAACCTCAAGATTACAATACGTTTAAAGACCCTTCAGTCTTAAACGTGCAGCTAATCCTTACTCAGTGGTTTACCCAAACTTACAATACTATCCCCACTCTTGATATCTTCAGATAGCTCAAGAAGCGTTTTGGTTTCAAAGAGTTCACGAATACTATTTCTTACATGTTTATACTCATTGTGGATCGGGCATGGATGATCATCATCACATTTTTTAAATCCTATTCCGCACTGAGTAAATACATCCAGACCATCAATTGCATCAATCACTTCTATCAACGTGATGTCGTCTGCTGGTCTGCTCAGACTAAATCCTCCGGTTGGACCCTTCATTGAATTCAGCAAACCATTTTTTACCAGCAGCTGCAGAATTTTACTGAGGAAATGCTTGGGTATCTCCTGTTTTTCTGCGATCTGGCCCAAGTCAACATTTTTACCATCGGTAGAATGCAGCGCTATATAAATCATGGCTTGCAAGCCATAGTGACATGAAGTCGAGAACATTGTGGTCTAATTTGATATTTAGGGTTGGATTCACTCCAGTGTTACACCCTTAATTAGGAGGGGTAATAACTAATTATGGAGGTGAATATACAAAATTGACATGGAAAATATATTCCACATTTACCCAAACATTAGTTTGCTAATCAGCAGTCAACGGTCCCCATGCTTTTTCTATCACAAGATCCCTGACTCTGTCTGCAGTATCCGTGCAATATTTCACATGATCCACACTATTACAGAAGTAAGGATTCTCTTTAGTCTCCGTTACATCCGCTTTGGATTTACAGTGAACATTGGAAAAATCAATATCCATCGCATTTGAATCATACCGGTTGATATAATCCATCATCTGCTCCATTGTAAGTTCCTGTTCGGGAGTATCTCCGTTTTGATCGGTATAGATCATATAAAGACACTGTATAAATCTGTACAGTGCACTTCGTGCAAATACGCAAACTGAATAGTTTACTACATCCTCAGCCGGTTTATAGAGTTCATTGCGGGCATTGTATAGCTCAGAATCTGCCTGCTTGAATAACTCTTTGATCATTTCGTTACTCATAACTTTAGGGTTTTTAATTAAGCGATTACTTGTATCCTGAGCTCATTGTCATATCTACATTCCAAACATTTGAACGGATTCTCGCGCCATTTCAAAAATTGGTGTAAAGTAGACACCAAACAGTAATGTAGGTATGAGCAACAGCAACAGAATAATCTTTGTACCGGCGTCAAATTCAAGCTTTTCGGCGCCCTCTTCGGGTTTGTAGAAAAACATATTTCGTACTACCCGGATGTAATAAAATAGTGACACAACAGTGGTGATTCCGGCAATCAGAACCAACCAGAACCAACCTGCACTTATTGCAGCTCCAAAAATATAGAGCTTTGCGATAAATCCGGCCGTGGGTGGAAAACCGGTTAATGCCACGAGAAAAACGGTCATAGACACTCCCATCAACGGAGCGCGGTGCCCCAGTCCTTTATACTTTTCAATTGATTCTGTACCCGTTTGGTTTGAGAATAGCATCGCCACATAGAATGCTCCCAGGTTCATAAACAGGTAAACAAACACATAAATCATTATAGCTGATAAGCCTTCGTTGGTTAAGATGACGAAACCCATCATGATGTATCCGGCATGAGCAATACTGGAATAAGCCAGCATCCGCTTAATATTATCCTGCCGTAGTGCAGTCAGATTACCAACAACCATTGCCAAGGCTGCCAAAACAGCCAGAATAACATTCCAATTCAAGACGTCTAACATACTCCAGATAGCACCATCATCAGCTACACTCAAATCAGAGAATGAAATCCGGAAGAAACGGATTGTCATAGCCAGGGCTGCAATTTTGGAGGCTACAGACAAATATGCTGTAATGGTTATTGGAGCACCTTCATATACATCCGGTGCCCAAAAGTGAAACGGTACCAGGGCAAGCTTGAAGCCAAGTCCTGCAATAATCATTATTATTGAAATCGTCAGCAATAGGGGTTGATTCAAATCACCGGCCAAAGCCATATTGACTGCATAAATATCCGTTGCCCCGGTCAAACCAACCAAAAGGGAAATACCATAGATCATGATCCCTGAAGCCACCGCACCATAGATGATATACTTCATGGATGCTTCGGAAGATTTATCCGATTTTTTAGTAAACCCAACCAGTACATATGAACTGATACTGGTCATCTCAAAAGCCAGGTACATCAACAGTAGATTTGTTGAACTTACCATCAGAAACATGCCCAATATCATTCCGGCCATCAGCATGTAGTATTCACTGATCCGGTTTGAGTATTCATCCAGCTCACGGGATTTCATTGAAAAAAGGATTACAAACAGAGTAGCCAGAGTTAGCAATAACTTGAAATAGAGTGCAAATGGGTCAACCGCAATCATTTCATAGAAAACGGAGTTATTCCAACCCGTCTGAACCAGTAGGAGTACTGCGGTAACTACCATACCGCCAAACAGAATCACTCCACCGGTATGCCCTTTTCGTTTCACAAACAGATCTGCTACAATAATCCCGCAAAGAGTCACCACAATTGCAATCTCCGGGTAGAAATGAATGATGCTATTTAAAATATTGTCAACCATGTTCAAGAATCTCTTCTAAGTTAGTTGCCTTAAACGGCTTTTAATTTTTTGTGATGACAAAATTGTTAAACTCCTTGGGTCACTAATTCCACAAGGTGACTGAGTGATGCATTCATCAATTCGATTGCAGGAGCAGGATAAATTCCAAGCAAAATGATCAGAATGATAAGCGGAACAAATGCCAGCATTTCGCGCAGAGTCAGATCCTCAAGTGTCTTATGCTTCTCCTGAAGATTTCCAAGGTATATTCTTTGAACTGTCCAGAGGATATATCCCGCAGTAATGATGATGCCAAATACCGAGATAATGGCTATCCATCTGTAAGCTTCAAATGCGCCCAGGAATGAGAATAGCTCACTCACAAATCCATTCAATCCGGGTAGACCCAGCGCAGCAAACATCCCCACCATCGCAATGCCTGTATACTTCGGCATCTGGTTCGCAATGCCGCCAAAGTCGTAGAGTCCGCGAGTGTGAGTACGATCGTAAAGAACGCCTACCGCGAGGAATAGAACGGCCGTAATAATTCCGTGGTTAAACATCTGCAGTACACCGCCTACCATACCCTGTGTGTTCAGAGCGGCAATACCTATCACTACAATTCCCATGTGACTAATGGAGGAGTATGCAATAAGTTTCTTGAAATCGTCCTGAGCCATCGCACAGAATGCACCGTAAATAATACTGATCATACCCAGAGCCGCCATCAGATAGACAAAATATTCGGTTCCATCCGGAAAGATCGGGAAGCTGATTCTCAGGATGCCGTAGGTTCCCAGTTTCAGCAGTACACCGGCCAGTATCACACTAATTGGAGTGGGGGCTTCCACGTGGGCATCGGGCAGCCACGTGTGAAATGGAAAGAGCGGAATCTTAATCGCAAAACTGATAAAGAGAGCAAGCCAGGCTACATAACGCCAGGTGGTATCCACACCGGAGAGAATTGACCCATCCACATAATTTTCCGGGTTCATCATGTGCAGCAGGTTAAAAGTATGTACCGATTCACCTGTAGCCGCATCCGTATAAGCCACACTGAAGTAGAGAGCCAGCATCACCAGCATCATCAAAACTCCGCCGAAAAATGTATAGAGGAAAAACTTTATGGCGGCATACTCGCGTCTCGGTCCGCCCCAAAGTCCGATCAGGAAGTACATCGGCAACAGCATCACTTCCCAGAAGATGAAAAAGAGGAAGAAATCGAGCGAAACAAACACACCCATCATACCGGTTACCAGCAGCAGGTAGAGAGCAAAGTAGCCTTTGGTCATCTTCTCGATATTCCAGGATGATATAACCCCAATCAGACCGATAATAGATGCCAGAATCACCATCAGAACGCTCAGTCCGTCAATCCCCAGAAAATAGTTGATTTCAATCCGGCCAACCCATGGAACCGCATCAACAGTGATCCAGTTAAACTGTTCCACAAACTGAAAGCTATCTGCTTCATTGATGCCTACCATCGATCGATCAAACAGACTGTAGATCACTCCGGCCAACACAACCTGAAGCCCCGTTACTGTGGCGGCCGTCCATCGAATTGCTTTTTTACTTTGATCCGGAAGGAGCAGTATGATGATCATTCCCACAATGGGGAGAAATACAATCCATGTCAAAATACCGATGCCAAACAATTGAAATTCCATATTCTTAGCGTTCCATTAAGGTTTTCTTTTTATAGTCTTTTTCAGAAATCATTCGAATTAAATAAACAGCAGAAACAGCACGATAAAACTGAATACAATGTAGACGAGGTAGGTCTGCACCCTGCCGGTTTGAAGTTTACCCAGCAGTTGCCCTCCAAGCTGAGAAAGCCATGCGGTTAAATTGACCAGCCCATCGATCACATTGTTATCTATCCATTTGCTAACCATCGCAAATCCACGAACCACTACAGCCGAACCATTCACAATGCCATCTATAATATGATCATCAAACCAGTGTAGACCCTTCGAAAGGGCAATCGCACCGCCGACAAAAACTTTGTTATAGATGTCATCGAAATACCAGTTGTTTTGAGATCCTCTGTAGAGAAATCCGGCTTTCTGAGCCAACATTTCTGCACTGATAGCCTTTTTGCTGTAGACGAAGTACGCCAGAGCGATACCGGTACCGGCAATGAGGATTGAAAGAATCATAACAAGAGTGTGGACACTGTGAATGGCCTCATAAAACACAGCCCATGTAGCCGGCTGCATCATTTCGGGCACAATACTGGCCGGACGCTCAATTGCACTGTAAAACCATCCCGATGCCGCTCCAATTGGATTGAAACTGTAGAAGAAAAAGAGAGATAAAGCCGCCAGCACCATCAGGGGAATCGTCATCACTTTTGGCGACTCTTTGATGTTGGAAATCACAGAATCATTCGCCGGTTTGCCGTGGAAGGTCAGAATCAACAGGCGGAACATGTAGAACGCCGTGAGTCCCGCTACCAAAAACCCGATGAGAGGCAGCAGCCAATGACCGTTCAGCGTACTGAAAGCCATGGTTCCGGCCAGAATCTCATCCTTACTTAAAAAGCCTGACGTGAGGGGTATACCCGAAATGGCAAGAGTAAAAATCAGAAACGTCCAATAGGTAATCGGCATCTTCGATTTGAGACCACCCATATTCCGAATATCCTGTGCATCGGTTGTGTGGTCGTGCTGATCGTGCAGCACCTTATGCATTGCAAAAATCACGCTGCCGGCTCCAAGAAAGAGTCCTGCTTTAAATGCTGCATGCGTTACCAGATGCATAAATCCGGCCGTGAACGCTCCAACTCCCAGCGCCATAATCATGTAGCCAAGCTGACTGATGGTTGAGTAAGCCAGTACTTTTTTAATATCGTATTGGGTAATTGCGATCGAGGCTGCAATTAAAGAGGTAATGGCTCCTACATAGGCAATGACCAAAAGTGCATCTGCGGTCAGCATTGGAAATACTCTTGCAACCAGATAGACGCCGGCAGCAACCATCGTGGCGGCGTGAATCAAGGCACTGACCGGAGTTGGGCCTTCCATCGCATCCGGCAGCCAAACGTGCAGCGGAAACTGTGCGGATTTACCAACAGCTCCACAAAAAATCAGAAGCCCTGAGGCTGTCAACCATCCTGTACTGTCGAATGGTAACTGCCCTGAAGCGATAGCATCAAAAAGTGCTTCAAAAGAGAGTGTGGAAAAACCGGTAAAGAGGATCATAATTCCGATAAACATCCCGAAATCACCCACACGGTTGACAATAAACGCTTTGTTTGCTGCATTTGAAGCCGACTTTTTCTCATAGTAGAAGCCAATCAACAGATAGGAACTTACCCCTACCAACTCCCAGAAAATGTACATCAGCAGGAGATTATGAGTCAGCACAATACCAAGCATAGAGAACGAAAACAGCCCCAGATAGGCGTAGTATCTCGAATAGCGTTTCTCTCCTTTCATGTAACCCATGGAGAAGAGATGAACCAGTGTACTCACCAGGGTTACTACAACCAGCATCACAACCGTTAGGTTGTCGATCATGATCCCAAACTCAATTGCAAGGGTACCAACCATCATCGCATCGGTAAATACAATCCAGTTAAACACCGAGGTTATGGTTTCGTCCGGGCTCCCCGTTAGTTTCGATATCAGTAATACGACAGAGAGAATCAGTGTAACAGTAAGCAACCCGGTTCCCAGCCAGTCTCCTTGCCTAGGCAGTCGTTTACCTGAGAAGATCAATACAATAAATCCCAACAGTGGCAGGAGCAGTATGAGTAATGATAATTGTATAAACATTTGAAGTTCTATATCGTGAAAATTCTCAGTTTTGCGATGACTATCCTTTCAGAATATTCAGATCATCCAGGTTGATGGACTTAAATCGGTTAAAAACATTGAGCACAATGGCCAGTGCAACGGCAGCTTCTGCAGCAGCGATAATGATGATGAACATTCCGATCATCTGACCCTCCATCGACAGTTCCGTAAACCGGCTGAAAGCGACAAAGTTGATGTTGGCTGAGTTCAGAATCAGCTCCACTCCCATCAGCACCATGATGATATTCCGCTTTGAGATTACGGCCATCAAACCCAGAGCAAACAATATGGCACTGACAATCAAAAAATGAGTTAGTGCAGGTTCAGCCAGCCACTGTATAAATGATGATTCCATATCTAATTCGTGTTTTCTGTTGATATTCTTGTGGACATCAGAATGGCCCCGATAATGGCAATTAGCAGCAGAACGCCAATCACTATAAATGGCAGGATGTAGCTTCCCATCAGCATCATCCCCATCTCGTAAACGGTTTCATCTCGTTCGATGGGTTCGATTACATTCCAGCCGGTTGTTACAAATGCGTAGATCAGCAGTACGCCGGCGGCAATCGACAATACGGTAGCCGGAACCATATTCACGGTTACGGATTTGAAACTTACCGTATGTCCCTGGCCGGTGAGCATCAGCCCGAACAGAATCAGAATCAGAATTCCGCCTACATAAACCAGAAGTTGTGTGGCCGCCAGAAAATCAGCATAAAGAAGAGCATAAAGTGCAGCTACACCAATCAGGGTGAACATTAACGCAAAGGCGGAATGCACCACATTTTTGGAGAAGACCATTACCGATGCTGATCCAATTGTAACCAGTGAAAAGAGGTAAAAAAGTATTGCTGTTAATTCCATGATCCCCTACTCCTTATCATCATTTTCAGAGTTCTTGTTGGTTGAATCATCTGCATCCGTTTCATCTTCTTTTTTTGTCTCTTCTTCAGCAGCTTTCTTTTTGGCTTCCTCTTCTTTCTTTTTCTTCTCCTCAGCCTTTTTACGCATCATCTCCTCCTTCTCCCGCTTCTTGCGCTCAGCCTCCTCTTCGGCTTTATCTTTTACCTCGGCAACCATCTCCGGAGAAAGATTGCTGAAATGGTAGACAAAATTGGTTCGGTCAAACTCGGAGTACTCATACTCCGGAACCATGGTGATACAATCGGTGGGACAAGGATGCACACAGAGATCGCAATACATACACTTGGCCATATCGATGTTGAATCGTGTGAGCCAGAATCTCTTCGGATTTCCTGTAGACGTTTTACCCAGATCCACATCATCGGTGGCTTTCACCGTTTCGATATCGATGCAGTTTACCGGACAGGCTCTAGCACAAAGATTACAGCCAATACAGTCATCAATATTCACATAGAGTTGTGCTCGTGCACCCGGCGGCAGCTCTTCCCTTTCATCAGGGTATTGCAGGGTAACCGATGGCTGAAACAGGTGGCGCATGGTAATGCCCATCCCCGTAAAGATCGATTTAAATGTCAGCCAGCCTTCTTTTATTTGGTTCGCCATTGTTTTTATAATCTCAGGTTTAGAAAATCATTTCCCACAGTGCAACCAGTATCAAGTTCACGAATGAAAGGGGAATCAAAATGCTCCAGCAGATATGCATGAGCTGATCCACCCGATACCGCGGCAACGTCCACCGAATCCACATCATCACAAATACAAGCAGCAACCCTTTTAACATGAACCAGAAGAAACCCCAGAACGGCCCTGCCATAAATTCCCCAAACGGACTGTTCCATCCGCCAAAAAATAGTGTTGCGCCAAGTAAGGAAAGCAGAAGCATATCGGCATACTCTGCAAGCATAAACATCGCCCATCGCATACCAGAATATTCTGTTTGATAACCGCCCACCAGTTCCGATTCGGACTCAGGAAGGTCGAAAGGCACCCTGTGCGATTCAGCGAGAATGGAGATAAAAAAGATGATGAATGCCACAATCAGAAACGGATTCTGAAAAATGAACCAGTTGGGCAAAAATCCTAAAATATCATTGCCTGATTGCATCTCCGTTACAGTCATCAGGTTCAGGGATCCGGCTACCACAATCACAGTAAGTACGGTAGCAATGGTTGGTACTTCATAGCTAACCATCTGTGCGGCACTTCTCATCCCGCCCAAAAGGGACCACTTATTGTTGGATGCCCATCCCGCCATAATTACGCTCAGCGTAAGGATGGAGGTTACGGCGAGCAGATAAAAAACTCCCACATTGATATTGCTGCCGATGTAATCACTGCTGAATGGAATAACCGCAAATGCCGCATAAGAGGCGGCGAACATCATAAAAGGTGCAAACTTGAATAGGAACCGGCTTGCATCCGTTGGGATGATATCTTCTTTCTGGATTAGCTTCAGAAGATCCGCAATGGATTGTGCCCATCCGTGAAATCCGCCCACCCGCATCGGTCCCAGCCGATCCTGAATAAAACCGGCAATTTTTCGTTCACCCCATATTGCCACCAACGCATAAACCAGGATGATGGTTAACGGAATGGCTGCATGTATGATAATTGCAGTCAATGGAGCCATAATATTTCCGATCGTTTCAAACATGTGCAATTGATTTTGCCGAAGCGTTCAACTAATTAGATTTTTAGATATTTATATCCTATTAAGCTTTAAAAAAAAGTGTCTATCTGTCCACCTCTCCAAGTACAATGTCGATACTTCCCACAATGGCTACCATATCTGCAATAAGCGCTCCTTTTGATATTGCCGGGAGCATACTCAGGTGCACAAAGCTCGGCGCGCGGGCTTTCACGCGATACGGTGACGCCCCTTTATCGCTGATGATGTAGTATCCAAGTTCGCCTCGGGGAGTTTCGGTACGCGTATAAATTTCCCCCTCTTTAGGGCGAATACGTTTGGGTATCCCCTCCTTGACATCTCCTTCTTCGGGCATACCGTCAAGTGCCTGTTCAATAATACGCAGACTCTGCTCCATTTCACGAACACGAACGATGTATCGATCCCAGCAATCGCCCAACGTGCCCACTTCACCTTTACCGACCGGAATCTCAAAATCAAAACGATCGTAGATGGAATAGGGATCATTTTTTCTGAGATCCCACTCAACTCCCGAACCCCTGAGCACCGGACCGGAAGCTGCGTAGTTCAGGGCAACCTCTTTAGGTAAAATTCCAATATGAGCCGTTCTATCGATAAAAATTTTATTATAGGAGAGCAGATCATTCAGCTCCTTAATTTTTGGCCTGAAAGTCTTTACAAATTCAGCGGTGTCCGATTTGAAATCTTTCGGAATATCCCTCATCAATCCGCCTACAGCCATATAGTTATAAAGCAGACGAGCTCCTGTCGCTTTCTCAAAAATGGACAGTATCTTTTCTCGTTCCGTAAAACAGTATAGAAATGGAGTAAACGCTCCCAGGTCGAGACCAAAAGTCCCGATCCCCAGCAGATGACTCGCAATTCGCTGCAGTTCCGCCACTATCACCCTCATATATTCCACTCGCTCGGGTACTTCCACTTCCAAAAGTCTCTCTAATGCTATCACATATCCATGCTCCTGGTTCATTGCAGAAACATAGTCCATCCGGTCTGTGTACGGAATCACTTTCGCGTAATCCTCAACCGATTCGGCATATTTCTCAAAGCAACGGTGCAGATAACCGATATTTGGCCGGCACTGCTTCACCATTTCACCGTCCAATACGAGCTCAAGCCGGAGAACACCGTGAGTAGACGGATGCTGAGGACCCATATTGATGGTCATCTCACGAGTGTCTTTACCTGTTTCTAAAATCTGTTCTTCAATCATCGTCAGTTCATTTTCACTTTAAGCAGTGGTTGGCATTCCCTGGTAGAACTCCTGCGGTTCATAATCCTTTCTCAGCGGATGGCCTTCCCAATCTTCAGGCGTTAAAATTCTCTTCAGGTTCGGGTGATTATCAAACATCACTCCCACCATATCCATCGCTTCACGCTCGTGCCAGTCTGCCGTTTTCCAGATCGATTCTACGGATGGAACATTCGGCTGATCGATCGGCACTCTTACTTTAAATGCCATTGAGTGACCAAGAGTGGTTGAGTGCACATGATATGTAACACCCAACTCTTCCTCTTTTGCGTAATGAACTCCGCTCAGACACATCAGTGTATTAAAACGAAGTTCAGCAGCGTCTCTCAAAAACTTTGCAATCTCTTTGATTCTGTTTGCCGGAAACTGAAACCAGGGCTGGCCTACCTCCCCTTTCATAAACTCAACAGTATCATCACCGAACTGTTCTTTTAAATAATCGAATATTTCTTCTTGCTCTTTCATGATCAGGATACTTTTTCGGCTTCTACTTTGACATCCTTACTCTCAGTGATTGTCTCACCGGTAATTTTCTCCTGAAGTTTCATAAAACCCTCAAGAAGTGCCTCAGGCCGCGGCGGACAACCGGGCACATATACATCTACCGGAATTACCTTGTCTACCCCCTTCAGCACATGATAACCGTGTTCCCAATATGGCCCTCCACAGTTGGAACAGGATCCCATGCTAATCACATATCGCGGTTCAGACATCTGTTCGTATAGGCGCTTTATACGCGAAGCCATTTTCATGGTAACCGTACCGGCAACAATCATCACATCGGCTTGTCTTGGGGAGGATCTCGGTATAATTCCAAACCGGTCAAAATCGTACTTTGAAGCTGCAGTCGCCATCATTTCAATTGCACAACAGGCTAAACCAAATTGCTCGTACCAAAGTGAATTTTTCCGGGCCCAGTTCAGCGCGCTCTCCAGATTGACAATAATTATATTACTGTCGTGGTATTTTTTATCAAGCATTCCCATAATCGAACAGTTGCTTTAATATTAACTTCAAATTTTTTTTACCCTTTCCATCAGGCTGATTTCTTTAACGTCTCAGCTTCCGATTCTTCCATCACACCTACTCCTTCCACATATGTAGGGCGAATCGGTCTCGGGATATCCCACTTCAACTGTCCCTTGCCCAATTCATATATAAAACCGATAAAAATCAGAGAAACGAAAATGAACATTGCCCAGAACGCCAACCAGCCAACATCTTTAAAAACCGTTGCCCAGGGAAAGAGTAGCAGAATTTCCACTTCGAAGATCAGGAACATCAAACCGATGATGTAGAAACGGTTGTTAAACTGGACTCTGGCATTACCAAAAGGAATTTCACCACACTCGTAGGTCAGTAGTTTTTCCGCATTCGGGCGATCGGGCCTGATTAGTTTAGACACAAAAAGAGCGACTCCAACAAATAGTGCACCGGTTACCAGAAAGAGCAGTACATAACCAAAATCTTCAATCATCTGTTTTTGATTTGTTCCATTTGAAAATCAAATTATGATATTTATACCTATTTATCCAAAATAAATTTCATTCTAACTCAAAACTCTTCTAAACTATTGCCGTACAAACGGTGAACCCAAACTTATTTATCACCTTCACGCTACTGTACGTTAATATTTTAGGTGAACCTTACTTACAACTCAGGTCTCTCCAAATTCTGAATATTCCCCATTGAATACCCACTTATATATTTCGTTTCTAAGCATTACTAAAGGATTTTTATTTATATTGGGATTTTTATACCTAAATATCTAAATTAATATATCGTTCCATAATCCGTTCATGTAATAACGGCTTTAGTTGCTCATTAAAACGGATTTTTTTTAAAAAACAGCTGGATACGGTACACATACAGTAACACTTCAAATTTTGATGCCATGGAAAACGTAACTGTTCTACTCCTCGATCCGAATCAAACCCTTGTAAACACATTATCAGATCTAATTCATAGAGATGAAGATTTGGTATTGGGTAAGGCTATGACTACGGATCAAATTGTGGATATCGATCAGTTGCTGAACGAACAAAATCCCGGTGTAATCGTTTTGGGCATCGACAGCCCTGTTTCGAAAGAGATGGATCTGTTTGAATATTTACGAAAAGAGTACTCCCACCTACCGGTTTTGGTTATGACTCCTCATAGCCGAACAGGAGCAGAAATTGCATTAACTTCACTCAAAAAAGGTGCCGTAGAGTATATCGTAAAAACAACTATACTCAGTGGATCTCTACTTTCTGATGAACACTTTAATGGACGACTGGTTCCGGTTCTGAAAGCCGTTCCCAGATTAAACAGAAATATATTAGTAGCGGGTACATTTGTAGATGAAGCCGTAAAAGCCGTTCATCCTGTTTCCAATGACTTTTTTAAGGATGCTGAAAACCGCCTAAAACTCCTCGTTATAGCAGGTTGCCTTGGTGGAGTCCCCTCACTCTATCTGCTTCTGTCGAGCCTGCCCGAAAGTCTGCCCGTGCCTGTAATTGTAGTACAGCACATGCCGGATATCTATACTCAGGTTTTGGCAGAAGATTTGAACAAAATCACAGGTCTCAATGTGGTTGAAGCCACAAATAATGTGGAGCTAAAACCGGGTACCGTTTATATTACACCGGGAAAATATCATGCATCAACACGCTCAATTGGTCAGAAGAATGTTATTACACTGCATCACGGACCGAAGGTTAAAGGATTTCGACCATCCATTGATGTTCTGCTTCAATCAACTCAGAATACGTATCAAAGTAATGTATTGGCAGTTTACTTATCAGGTGGCGGAAATGACGGTATTGATGGTGCAAAAGTGATCGATATTACGGGCGGACAGATCATCGTACAAAATAAAAACTCCTCCCTCCTGTCTGATCTACCCTGGCAGATTGAGTCACTCGGCCTGCATGAAGGATCTTACCCCCTCGAACGATTGGGTCATGAGATTTCCAAAAAGATTAAAGAGGGATCATATAATAAAGTCTATTAGCCGCTGCTTCGGTAACATCTTTATCATAGTTGACACTTTTGCTGTAAGCAACTCACCCATTCGATCATAAGAGTACACGGGAAATCAACGATTCCCCATATTTGAATTGAGATTTAAATTGTACTTTTGTGGCAGCTTCTTGTGTACAATTCTAAACTGACGGAGAACGAAGATGTCAACTAAATTGATCAAGTTTCTGAAAATGGCCGCCATCATTTTGGGGCTTTTTGTTGCTTTCATCCTGGTTGCAGCGTTTGCTATGGATACAGAATATTCCGTTGAACGATCCATCATTGTAGACAGACCCACGCCTGTGGTTTTTGAACACATCCGATACCTGAGAAATCAGGATGATTTTAGCGTTTGGGGCACGATGGATCCCAATATGCAGCAAGAGTACCGGGGAACTGATGGAACAGTTGGGGCCGTTTCGGTCTGGGACGGAAATGAAGATGTGGGTAAAGGTGAACAAGAAATTGTCCGGATCGAGGATAATAAGCGAATCGATTTTGAACTTCGATTTATTGAACCTTTTGAGGGAGTCGCTGATGCTTACTTTATTACAGATTCAATGTCGGAAAATGAAACCAGGGTAACGTGGGGATTTGAAAGTAACATGCCTCGCCCAATGAATCTGATGCTGCTTTTCATAAACATGGAAGAGCTGATCGGTTCAGACCTGGACAGCGGACTCACCAAATTGAAAGATACTCTCGAATCTGACTAAAAAATACCAATCTTATTCACCGGATTCTCTATACCTATAGATAGCAATTAACCCCAGAACCGGACCGGGCAGAAGGGCTAAAAACACAATCGGAGAGTGAAACTGAACCCACAAAATGTTCAGAAGCTGTATACTGATAATCGTTGTTGCAAAGCCAATACTGTTTACAATCGTGAGTCCGGTAGCTACATAATCTTTATCTGCCGAGCGGGCTACCAGGGTTGAAAACTGAGGAGAATCAGAAACCACAAAAATTCCCCAGATCAATAGCAAAGTAATAAAAAGCGGTTCATTCAGATGAAACAGAAAAGGGATCATCAAGCAAAAGAGCCCGGAAACGTAGAGTGAAACCTTCGTCACAAACTGACTGCTTTTCCGAATGGCGATGAGTCCGCCAATGCTGCAACCCAACGCTCCAATCCCAATGATCAAGAAGGAGAGCAGTGACACGGACAGGCTCAATTCGCCGTAGTCTAACTGATAGAGTGTTAAAATGACCGGAACAAACGCCCAGAACGTGTAGAGTTCCCACATGTGCCCAAAGTAGCCAAATGCCGAGGCCCTGAAATTTCGGTCTTTAAAAAGCAGTGCTATCGTATTTGGTTTGAACACTCCCCGCTTACTGCTAAAAGGTCCGTCGGGAACAGTAATATAAAGCAGGACACCGCCTAACGTTGCAATGGCCGAAGTGGAAATCAGGATAAATTTCCAGGGTAGATCACCCGAGAGTTCACGAATCAAGTGCGGCAGTGCCGTGCCCAGTACAAGAGCTCCCACCAGGTATCCAAGCGCACGTCCAAGACCCTCACGGTGCCAGTCAGATGCTATTTTCATTCCTACGGGATAGATACCGGCAAGAAAAAATCCTGTAAAGAGTCGAGTAAGTAACAGAAAAATATAGCCAGTACTGAAAATCGCCATTGCATTTGCAGCAGAACCCGCTACGGCGCAGATCAGAAAAACCAGCGACGGTGAATAACGATCGGCCAGGCTCAAGTAGGCAAAAACTAGTGTGCCTCCAATAAATCCAAACTGAACAGCCGACGTGACATTTCCAACGGCTGCATCGGTAAGCTGAAGAAGATCAACCAGGTCGGGGATCACCGCATTTCCGGCAAACCAGAGAGACGTTCCTGCAAACTGTGCAAATACAATCACAGGAAGAATTCTTGCCGGAATCTTTTTAGAAGTCTGTACTTTCTCACTCATGGGTTACGACGATCATAAATTCTCCGCAGAATATATGAATCTCACGATCGGTTTCCATTTTATTCCGGGATCTGTTATTGTTATCAAGAATTGTCAACTACATAAATATCAATACTCAATAGAATCAATTCGAGATGAGAACGTACGTTCAGTTTTTAATTTCAGCTATCTTTCTCATTATGACGGGCTGCAGCACCGACAGCGACAACGAGTATGAATTATTCATTTCGGATCAACCCGGTACGCTTATCTGGGGTGGTTCTCCTGCAGTGGATGGAACCGGATTGCTGCTCGAAACAGCAGACACTACGTATGGTGCTCCCGGTTCCTATGAAGATTATGAGTCTTACTTCCCTGAAAATGAAAATTCTATTGAAGTCATCGCTGATTTTTTGATCACCGGAGAAATAACTACGCGGGGATGGGGAGTTCAATTCCCGGAAATACGCTTAATAGATATAGAAGTGCCTGAGTAAAAATTTGAACAATTAACCATGTCTATTTCCATGAAACGAATTCTATTAACACTCTTCTTCTTTCTGCTAGCAATAAGCCCAGTTTTCGCACAAGACTACTCCATGCCGGAAGTAAATATTCGCGCAACTATACAGGAGGATGGGACCGTTCAGATCGAAGAGAGCAGAACCTACAACTACAACGGATCCTTCAGCTGGGCGGATTACCGACTACCTAAACAGGGATTTACAGAAGTTCGAAACATTCGGGTTTCTGAAGCTGACACCGACTACATCAACGAGAACAGTGAGGAACCGGGTACATTTTCCGTTTCAGAATCGGATGAGATTATTGAAATTAAATGGCACTACAGTGCTGAGAATGAAGAGCGTACCTTCACTCTCTCCTATGAGTTGGCAAATGCGGTCTCCATCGGGCCTGAATACAGTGAGTTTTTCTGGACATTTGTTGGGGAGGGACGAAGTAAAGTGATAGGCAGTTCTGAAATTACTGTTCAATTACCAAATCAGATTAATACGGATTCATTGTATAGCTGGAACTACAGTTCTGCACCTGATTCTGAAGTAATCAAATCTGAATCCGCGTTTACACTCACATCCGGCAGAGTAAATCGAAATCAAAATCTTGCGATTCGGGCACTCTTTCCTACATCTGTTTTTCAAGAGAATTTGACTGAGATTAGCGATCCCAATCTGGACCTGAATGAAATTATTCAGGAAGAAGCCGAGTATGATGCCATGCTTCAAGAACAGGCCAAACGGGATGAGTTCTTCGCAGAAATTTCAATGCCTATTTCAATTCTTTTGTCCGTTCTAAGTCTTGGCATTTTCTACTTCCTCTATCAAAAATATGGGAAACGCCACAGTACAAATACCATCTCAAACCGGGAGACTGTGGTCATTCCGGACAAAACTCCGCCGGCAGTCATTGGCCGACTCATGTCGTCACGTCATTCTACCAGCCAGCATCTTGTTGCTACCCTTTTTGATCTGGCTCGTCGTGGCTGGTTCAATATTGAAGAAAAGGAGAAAGAGTCCTCCTTTTGGTCGTCAGGTAAGAGTGAATTTGTGATCTCCTTATCCAATGAGCAGCCCGACGAACACCTCCCAAAATGGGAAAAGATGATTGTAGACTTCACAACTGAACAGGTCAGAAGTGGAAAGAATACCTTTGATAAGCTTTTTCAAAGCAGTGGGTCAAATGTCGCAAAATGGTTTAGTCTCTGGAAGAAAGAGGTTAAGAACGTATTTGATGAGAAAGAGTGGATTGATCAAAAAAGCTACACCGGTGTCTGGGCAAATGTCGCTGCTCAGTTTGTCATCGATGCGGCAGCAATCGTTCTATTTATAATGGGTGGTCCGGCTGCATTCATTGCACTTTTCACATCCTTTATTTTCATGTTTGCCTCTGCAGCAATTATCCGTCGAACCAAAAATGGTGAAGAGACTTTTCAGCGCTGGAAAGCATATCGCGATGGTTTAAAAAATGCAGATGAACGAACGTTACGAATGGAGATACTGGATCTGCATTTTATCTATGCCACCGCTCTTCATCTTTCGAAAAAAGAGCTTAACACTCTGATTGAGTCGTCTTACGATTCAAATAACAGTAGGCACTTTCCCTGGATTGTTTTAATGTCGGGATCTTCACACACGCCGGCAACAGTGGCTTCATCTATATCTACTCTTGCTGCAACAAGCAGTGCCTCATTTACAGGAACAACGGGCGGAAGCGGGGCATCTACTGGATCTGCCGGAGGTGGAGCAACGGGAGGTGCAGGATAACGCTCAGGCTGGAAGCAGGTTAAATTATTTAGCCACGGAAGCGCGGAATCGTTGTCAATGTTAAATTAAATTCCGTGATTCCGTGGCTAAACTGTCTGTTTCAAAATGGAATACTTTTTTTGATTAAAGCATAAATGATTCGGGTGAGTATCTCCCCTCCTTTTTCAAGGAGGGGATTAAGGGGTGGTTCAAAACTCAATGATTAATTATATAATTATCATTCTAAAAAATCGAAGAAATCAACTTAACTCAACTTCTTCAATTACAGACTCCAAACATAAAATTTTATAAAAAGTGAACTAGTTTAACCCGGATACTCACAATTACTTTTGAATAAGAACAGCATAAAACACAACCTCCCCTAACCCCTCCTTCATTAAGGAGGGGAATCTTTTGGAAACAATTTAGACTAGAAATTCCAAATCTATTCATCCGGCAGTGTGATAAAAACGGACTTTCTTCGGATAGGAGTGAGATTTCGGGTTTTATGGCCCTTGCCTGTGATATCTTCCACTAACAGTATTTCACCGGCTCCAAAGTTTCGTTTATCCCCTAGGGATGTTTCAATCTCGATTTCTCCATCCAACAAAATGATATACTGGCGCTGAGGGGCATTGTGAAAATTGTAATCATAGGAAGGATCCACTTCCCGGAATATGACCTCTTTAGCTGATACTGCATCGGATAGAGCTCCGATATCGCCGGCGTCTTTGAGTGGAATTTTCGATTCCTCAAACCGGCTATGGCCATTTTCGTCACTATAGAGCCTTGTGATTTTAAACATCTTAATTGCTGTATTACAGTCTTAGTTGATAGATTATATTTACAGATAAAATATCATTCTTTTTCTCGCAGAGTTTCGCAGAATTTTCCGCAGAGAGTCGCGGATATTGAGCAACAATTTGTGTAATAAACCTTTTATAGTAAGTTCGATTATTCTACTCTATTCCTGATTCGCCGTCTCTCTCTTTGCAATTTCCTCGCGAACTTTAGGAGCTACTTCTGTTGCAAAAAGCTCGATCGATCGCAGCAGCTTTTCATGAGGAACACTTCCCACACTCATCTGAAGCAAAAATCGGTCATGACCAAATATCTTATGCTGATAGAGGATTTTATCGATGATCTGTTGTGGATTTCCCACGGCATTCGCACCTCGCAGTGTACATGAAGCTTCAAATTGTTGACGACTCATCGGTGGCCATCCCCGTTCCCGGCCGATACGGTCCATCGTCAGTTTAAAAGCAGGAAATGCAATGTCGTACGCTTCCTCTGTTGTATCGGCGATGAAACCGTGTGAATTGATACTAACCGGTAGTCTGCCGTGACCATGTTCTTTGGCTGCCTGCTCGTGGATCTGCGCCATCTGCTTAAACTGTTCCGGATATCCGCCAATAATCGCGATGGCCATCGGTATTCCAAGCTGACCCGCCCTGTATGCTGATTTGGGTGTTCCACCGACGGCTCTCCAAACCGGGATCTGATCCTGAACCGGCTGCGGATAAATTCCGCGATCATCAATGGAGGATCTGTATTTTCCACTCCAAGTGATTTTTTCGCTTTCACGAAGCTTCAGCAGCAATTCCAGTTTCTCTTCAAAAAGTGGCTCATAGTTGTTCAGTTCATATCCAAACAGTGGAAACGATTCGATAAACGAACCGCGACCAACCATGATCTCTGCCCTCCCCTTCGAAATCAGATCGATAGTAGAGTACTGCTGATAAACCCGTACAGGATCTTCGGATCCCAGAACCGTCACTGAACTGGAAAGACGAATATTATTTGTCCGGGCTGCAATGGCTGAAAGAATAACTGACGGAGCAGATGAGACGTACTCCTCGCGGTGATGTTCACCTACTGCAAATACATCCAGGCCCAGTTCATCGGCCAGTTCCGCTTCCTCAAGCAGATTTTGCATCCTCTGCTCATTGCTCAATTTCCCCTCCATCTGTGGATGAGGAGTGTTTTCTACAAAGGTATAAATACCAAATTCCATAATCGTATTTGTCTTATTGATTTTTGTTTAATATTAAACAATTATTAAATGAGTTTCCATTCCATTGCAGTAACCAAACCTCCAAGGTTTTCGAAACCTTGGAGGTTTAAAATGGAGAATTAGGATTATCCTTAGCACTTAGACTCACCGCTGTTTTTCGAACCCTTCCCTGTCCCCTCCCTAAGTCGAAAAAACACTCCTCATGGAGGGGAACTCCTGAACTAGTTTGGAAATCAATTTCTATGTTCAGGCTCAAAATTCGTTTTGAGGTCACCCCCTCTTTTTGATCGGAGAGAAAAGAGAGGGGGTTGGGGGGTGAGTCCGAAGCTTGAGAATTTTAAAGAATTTCTCTAAATATTAGAGAGTTACATAAATCAAAAGAGAGAACAGAAAAATGATTTCAAGAAAAAGAGTCATTGAACTGGCAAGAGAGCTCCGCAAAAATGCCACTCCTCCAGAAAAGTTACTTTGGGCAGAAATGAGAAATCGGCAAGTCTGCGGGAAAAAGTTTTTAAGGCAACATCCATTGATCTACGAGGAAGACCGAGGTCGACTTCATTTTTTCATCGCTGACTTTTATTGCGCTGAATATAAATTGGTTATTGAATTAGACGGCAAAATCCACGATAAGCAGAAATATTACGACCGTGAAAGAGATTTGATCATTGAAAGATTGGGCCTGAAGGTTTTACGATTCAAAAATGAAGAAACCAAAGAGATGGATAAGTTAATAAAGAAAATTATATCTCAATTCTGAATTCACGGCTTTTCGGACTCACCCCTGTCCCCTCTCTACGCGTAGAGAGGGGAACTCTTGAATAAATTCAGAGCCAAAATTCTTTGATAGGGATCAAAATTGAGTTTTCAAGTCACCCCCTCTTTGCGATCCGCCTTAGGCGGAGAAAAGAGAAGGGCCGGGCCTGTCTTCCGTAGTCTTGTACAGAGGAAGAGGGTGAGTTTAACTACCCCGTAATCTTCCGCTTCACTGCCCTTCCAATAAACCGCAACTTCTCACGCAGCGGAAAACGTCCCAGGTTGGTTTTAACAATTCCTTTTGTAAACCGGGTTCTCTTGGAATAGTCAATGTTCACATCCACAATCACCGGAATTCCTTTTTCCGCATCTTTCAAAGCTTTATCGATCACCGATTGGATATCGGCATCACTCTCCATTTTTTGATATCCGGCACCGGTAGCTTGAGCAACCCCTTCAATATCGAGCTGCCCCAACTGCGTGCATACTTTGCGATTGTACGGTATCTCCTGCCCCTGAGAAATCTGTGACAGTTCCCCGTCATTGAATACAAAAATGACCACACCCTGCTTCAAAGATGTAGCAGTCAGAATTTCCAGTCCGGTCATCAGAAATGCACCGTCGCCCACAATTCCTACAACCTGCTTTTCCGGATTACCCAGCTTGGCTCCGATGGTGGCCGGCACACAGTACCCCATGCAGTTGAAATCTGTCGGACAGATAAAGTGCCTTGGCTTGCGAACTTCAAAAAGCTCTGCCGTTAAAAAGGTGTGATTTCCATCATCGGCCACTAAAATCGCATCGTCCTGTAACTGACTGCGTAATTCCCTGAAAAAGAGTGCTGGATTCACTCTATCTCCCTTCAGATCATCTTTCCACTCCTTGAAATAGTTGACCTTCTCTTTTTTGATAATACTTTTGACCTGATCTTCCCGATCATCACTCCCTTTTCCATCATCCAGCTTCAGTAAAAGCTGATTTACCACATTCGATGCATCCCCATGAATCGTTACTTTTGCCGGGTAGTTTTTGTTGAATACATCCGGGTTGATGTCGACATGGATCAGATTTTCAGGTACCTCCATCCCAAAACTGCCGGTCGGAATTTCACCGAAACGTACGCCAATGGCCAGCAGGCAGTCACACCCTTCAAACGCTTTCTCGGATGCAGGCACCGCATACTCCCCGATTCCCATTCCCGTGTGCAACGGATGATTTCCCGGAAAACTACTCAACCCCTGAAGCGTAGTAGCAACCGGAGCATTCAGCTTTTCGGCCAGTTTGATTAGCAAATCCCCACAATCCACTGCTCCCCATCCAACAAATAGTCCGGGCTTCTTCGATTTCTCAAGAAGCTTAACCGCTTCATCTATGGAGTCATTGTTGGGCTTCGGAGTTTGCAGGGTTGATGAGTACTCCGGAAGCTCGTCAATCTCTCCGGCAAAAAGCTGCAGATTGACCGGAATTTCCACAAATACCGGTCCCGGTTCCCCGGAGATGGCTGTTTCATAGGCGCGATAGATCGTCGGTACAATCTCCCGGTGACTCTCAACCTTCCAGCTCTGTTTGGTAATTCCCGATAGCACTTTGTGCTGATCAATATCATGTAGCTGGTAGGCCCTCCCTGTGTCGGTCCGGATTCCACCCGATATAATCAGCATCGGAATACCATCAAGAAACGCTTCTCCAATCCCACTCATGGCGTGAGTCATTCCTGCGGCGGGGACAATCATCATACACCCGATGGATCCGGATGTCCGACTCATCGCGTCGGCCATAAACGCTCCGCCCCCTTCGTGTGTGACCAGAATAGGTTCAATCTGTTTAGATTTATTCAGTTCATCATAAATCTCAGTATTGTGAACTCCGGGAATTCCAAAAGTGTGGGTAACCCCTACCTGCTCCAAAGAAAAAACAGTAAGTTGCGCGCCGGTCTTTTTCATCACATTCCTCGTTTTGAGTGCATTTAGATATTTAAAAAAATCATTATGAACTTTCCCCTCCTTCTCAAGGAGGGGATTAAGGGGTGGTTAGTTTTACTATATCAAAACTGAAATAATTAATCCGTTCAGTTTTTTATGTTTCTCGCTGAATCTCGCAGATGAATTCGCAGAGTACACTGAAATTCTGAATTTCTATCAATTCAACATAAAAAGAGAGCATTCTTCATCTTAAGAAACAAAAGAATTCAAACACCCCTCTTAATCTCCCCTTTTTAGGGGAGATTTGCATTGCTGATCTCAGAGATTAGTTCACATCCAACCCCGCTTCTTTCCCAGCCACCCTTCCGGTCAGAATACAACCACCCAGAAATGTGCCTTCCAAAGACCTAAGCCCGTGAATACCGCCTCCACCAAACCCGGCCGCTTCACCTGCAGCATAGAGTCTGGGAATCGGTTCACCGGTTGCATTCAACACTCTGCTTTGGAGATCGGTCTGAATTCCACCCAGGCTTTTACGGGCTAAAATAAACTCCCGTATCGCAATCAGCGGATAGGCTTTTTCATCATCAATCTGTTGAAACTTGCAGGTTCGTAGGCGATCTCCCATAAATTGTCTCAAATGTGCAATTCTCCTCAGCTGCTCATCATTCATATACTTTTTACCCCGGGAGATATTCTCATCATACGACCGGACCTCCTGCTCAAGCAACTCTCCATCAACTGATTGGTTTCCGTTCAATTCGTTCATCTTCTGCGCTAGTTCAGAAACAGAGTTTGCCGTCACAATATCGATGCTTTCTCCCAGCAGCCGGTTCGTCAATTTCTTGTTTCCAAACAGAAGCGTTTTGATCACCTCAAGACGTTTTTTATCGCGAAATGCAGTCATATACTCCGATCCCGAAACAGCCAGTTCCCGTTCCATAATTTTCCTGTTCATCACCTGCCAGGAGTATTGACCGGGCTGCTTGCAAATCTGCTCCACCAGATAGCGAGTGTCGTACGAGGTCACAAGCGGAATCGGGCCTATTCGCTTTCCATGTGCATTTACCCAAAGCGCCGATTTTGGCGGAATCAGGCTCAGCCCGTGGTGCGGTTTTCTGGGATTTGGGTGATGTATCCCCGCAGCGTAGTGAAACTGTTTTTCGAGATGCGTTACATTTCCACCTGCCTTTTTCACGGATCGATGCATACCTCCATCCGCGTATTTGTGGGAACCGGTTAGCATTTTTTCAGGCGGATCACCCCACGGCTTGTACCAGTGCTTGCGAACTACATCCAGGTCACCACAGATACCGCCCGCAGCAATAATCACCGCACCGGATTCCACGCGGAATTTCGTTTGGTCCGCTTCAATTAAACCGTGACAGCCGGTTATTTCCCCATCCTGCGAATCCAAGTCCTCCACTTTATGATTGTAATGAATCGTCAGGTTACCACGATTGGGATGTTCATCCATATGATGAATCAGGGCTTCCATCAGTCCGTGACCTGTTCCCCAGGTGATGTGCCAGCGCGGGACGGAATTCCCCGGTTTGAAGAGTCCACGCTCCGGCCAGTTGACCATCGCCAGAAATGAAACTCCGCGATTTTTCAGCCATTCATAGATATACTCCAACGAACTGTAAGTATAAAACTCCGCCCACTTTTTCGGCCAGTCTGCATCTTCTTCAAACTCAGCGAAAGATGTCCAGTCTTTAAGCGCCAGCTCAGGTGTGTCATTGATCTTCATCCTTTTCTGCTCAGGTGTGCCGATCATACAGATGCCGCCAAACGACCACCTTGCCAGTCCACCCAGATTCTCTTCATCATCCCGATCCAGAATTAACACTTTTTTGTTCTGATCGAGCAGTTCAATAGCAGAAACTATCCCGGCAATTCCTCCACCCACAATGGCTACATCTGCTTTGTATAGTTGATTACCCATAAAACAGCATTCAATTTCTAAATGTAGTTTGAAATAGTCACATAAATACTTTAAAAACCAACTAAAATCTTCGTTTATGTTAAATCAGAATAAACATGGTTATCCTTTTCGTTTCTCGCAAATTAGCGCAGATAAATCCGCAGAACCTCGCAGAATTTCTGCGTAACTTTGTGAGAATGGAATCAGATGTCATTTAATGCTATGTATAAATTTCATTAATCTATCTCGTTTTTGACAGTAGTGAATTAGTGTAATTGAATTTCATTACACTATCAGACATATCACTCTACTTATTCTTAAACCGGCCAACATTTGAAAAAAGTGTCCAAAATGAGATAAACAAAACCGCAAATAATCCGAACGAAACAGTTGACCCGAACGACAAATCGAACTCGGTAATACCTTCGATTAATCCGGCTAACAACCCACTCATAAAACCTGCTGACACAATTGTAACCCCAAAGCGCATTAACCGATCAATGAAATCAGTATTCGGATACTTCTCTGTGGAGAACCTTTCCCTTATTGATGAGCCATCCGTCTCTGAACGGTCTTGATCCGGTGTTTTACGCTTTTTTGTCTTCTCCGTTTCCATAATTCGTTTCTATGAATCTCAATTTTCAAATTCAGAGTAATTGTTTTTCATTACATTAACAAAAATGTACCGATCGATTTGCCGGTACGTATCGATATTATGAATAATTCAAATTTCCTGGAAATGCTGAAAGTTGCTGTTGCTCAAATAACTCCTGTATGGCTTGATAAAGCCGGTACCCTCAAAAAAGTAAAAGAACAGATCCAGCAAGCCGGGAAGGCTGAGGCCGACCTTGTTGTATTTGGAGAGGGAGTTGTTCCCGGATATCCTCATTGGATCGGTTATACTGACGGTGCCGCATGGGACTCAAAGGTTCAAAAAGAGATCCATGCCCACTACGCTAAAAATGCCGTACAGATTGAGAATGGAGATCTCAATGAGATCTGCCATCTCGCTCAGATCTATGAAATTTCGGTCTATTTGGGTATCATCGAACGACCCGCCGATCGTGGCGGTCATAGCCTCTACTGTTCCCTGGTCTATATTGATCAGACCGGAGAGATTAAATCGGTTCACAGAAAACTGCAGCCAACCTATGAGGAACGGCTGACCTGGTCACCCGGAGATGGAAATGGACTTCAAGTTCATCAGCTGGGAGAATTTACGGTGGGCGGACTGAACTGCTGGGAAAACTGGATGCCACTCCCCCGCGCAGCACTCTATGGACAGGGCGAAAATCTGCACGTGGCAGTCTGGCCGGGAAGCTACAGAAATACGCACGACATTACACGTTTTATCGCTAAGGAATCGCGTTCATACGTGATCTCCTGTTCCGCACTCATGACCAAAGAGGATTTCCCAAAAGACATTCCTCACTACGACCTGATTATGGAGAATGTGCCTGATGTGCTCACTGATGGCGGATCATGTATATCCGATCCCAGAGGCGAGTGGATTGTGGAACCCGTTCAAAACGAGGAGAAGCTGATCACTGCTGAAATTGACATCAACCGGGTTCTTGAAGAGCGACAGAATTTCGATCCAAGCGGACACTATTCACGTCCTGATGTAACCAAACTGACGGTGAATCGGGAAAGGCAGTCCGTTGTACATTTAAAGGACGAATAAATTCACTCTAGCATATCCTCATTTGCAGTTTACGAGTTACAACATATCACCGAAACAAATTCCACAACTGGCTTTTAGTCTGATTCTGATTTCAGTTCTCTCAATTTCAGATGCAGTAGCCCAGGACTGGCGTTTTTCAGCCGGATATTCCATTCAGCGATATGGACTCGAAATTACACCCAATCCCGATTATCTGGGTGACATTAGCTTTACTCAAAAAGGCGTTCTGGAATTGGAGCTCGAGAAATATTTTGCCCATCACATCTACCTTAGCGGAAATGGTGGAGTTTTAATTAATAACAGTGAATCTGCTTTTCACGGCGGCCCAATTAACTTTAACCGTACATCCATTGGGTTGAATCTCGGTTTACAGTGGAACAGACTTGGACTCTATACTGGTGTTCACGGCGCTTATTCGTGGAATATGAATTTCCGAGGATATTCTACAGATGACTATGATTCATCGATTTATTGGATTGAGTCTGACAAAAATGATGAACTTTTCAGTGGTGGTTTTACAGTTGGAGCAAAGTATTATCTGCTCAATTTTTTCAGATTACATGCAGAGATAAAGTCACATCACTACTCTCAACATACCATCCGACCCAATCCGGATTCACCATACATTCCAACTACTTCAGAAATTCAATTCAGGCCGGTTACCGTTTCCCTGGGTTTTTCAATCAGTATTCCCTGGCACAGCAAAAGCAAACTGGAAAAGTATAATAGCGGTTCAAGGTCATCACCACTGATGAGTGTAAGCGGATTGCAGATACAATCTCCGATGGAAAGAAGTATAGTAACTTCGCCCTTTGGTTACCGATGGGGACGTCCCCATGAAGGTATCGACCTGGACGCCGATCGAGGAGATCAAGTGCTGTCTGCAGCAGATGGTGTAGTTGAAGAAACCAGTTATTCAGCCAGCTATGGCCGGAAAATTGTAATTCGACACGGCAGGGAATACACTTCAACATATGCCCATTTAAATGAAATTTCAGTTCAGGAAGGTGATCGGGTTAGAAGGGGTCAAGTGATTGGGCAAGCGGGCAATAGTGGTAATGTTACCGGTGTTCATCTGCACTTCGAAATAAGAAAAAACGGGCACCCTGTTGACCCTCAGGATTACATACGTTTCTGACGCATCAATACAACAGTTGTAAAATCTGCTCAAAAATGTATTCTAACTTGATATCGATCTCCCAATTTATGTAATTGTTTGAGACGGCCTTCAAAAATTCGTTGAATTATCGTTGTGTGTTCAAGTTTACTAACGAATTCAACTTCTAAGCTCTGCAAAAATCCCCAATCATCTAACAGACATCTCTATGCCTAAAGCTACTATTTTCTCTTCATTTATCATTTCTATGCTCACCTTTCTGGCAGTCTCGGTTTATTCCGGTGACGTAAAGGGACAGTCAGATTCAGATATTTACTTGATTTCGGATGAACTCAATGACCGGGCAAAGAATCTTCAGGCTTTAGTTGAGTACATGGACGAAAAGGGTTACAACTTTAAACCTTTGGTAGAAGATTCAAGGTTTGAGCTGTATGAAGGTATAACCGAAAGGTTTACAAGTTCAGCAGAGCGCAGAACCCCCACCCTGGACGAATACAAACAAATACTCGGCTTTGACGCTAAAAAAAGTGAAATCCAGCAGTTTATCGTCAACAATCAGGAACAGTTGATAAAGGCTGAGCAGGAGTATGATATTCCCCGATATGTAATTGCCGCAATTATTGGTGTTGAATCAGATTTTGGAAGAAACATCGGTTCTTACAATCCTTTGAATGCCTATGTATCGATGATTGCTGAAGATTATCGAACAGAATTTGCCCGTGCCCAACTGGAAGAGCTTTTAAAATTTACTGAGCGTCATGAATTGGATGTTTTTGAACTGAAATCGAGTTATGCCGGGGCAATGACATTTGCCCAATTTATCCCGTACTCCTTAAACCGCTGGTGGGTTGGGTCTGAACTATTTAATATGGATAATAATATTCTATCTGTAGCCAACTACCTCGCTCACTTCAAAAATGTTACCGGAAGTGTGGAACGGGCGGTTTATCGGTATAATCCGAGCCAGCTTTATACGGATGCGGTTCTGTCACTCGCTTCTGATGCCGAGCAGATGTTTGAGTAATTTTTTGTAAGCACTCATTAATCTATTAATACCAGACCTGTCAGGTTTCCAAAACCTGACAGGTCTTTTTTTTGAAACGCCAATAAACTCCGCTTCACTAAGTTTCACGAAAAATTCTTAATGCACTTATTCCCTATTCTAACGATCCGCCAGTGGCGGATCCAATGTCATTAGCCCCGGCTGAAAGTCGGGGAATAGCGTCAGTATCAAATTAAGAACCCCAAACGGGGTTCAATGCTACTTCTTCGTGAAACTTCGAGATTACCTGCCTTCGTGGCAAATTCAACCCGACACTAATTAGCACCAAACAAAAAAGGACAGCCTGAATGAATCAAACTGTCCTTATTCTGGTAATTCAAATTTATAGAGACGCTGTCAGGTACCGAATGCTTTCGGCACGCTGACAGGTCATTGCATTAGTTGCCCAACATCTGTAATCCCGGTAGGCCTGTTGGCTCGGGCGACTGAAATGGAAACGGCCCGACTGTTTGCATTCTCGGCCACACCTCATTGAGTGTATCACCCTCATACAGACGGCCATTCTTCATCACCATGTTTATGCTGTCAGAATTTCTAAGATTATCCAGCGGGTTACGGTCCAGAATGACAAGGTCAGCCAGCTTACCCGACTCAATAGATCCGACATCACCATCCAGTCCAAGTGCCTCAGCCCCCTGAATGGTGGCGATTCTCAACGCTTTGTGAGGATCCACATCATCCCAGGCCATTGCCCAAAGCTCCCAGTGGTAACCGAGTCCCTGCAGCTGGCCGTGACTACCCACACCGTTCATTCCACCTGCATCGTAGATATCCTCCACAATTCGCGAATGGCGATCCATCACGTAAGCATCATCATGAAACCATCCTGCACTTCTTCGGAGCGCTTTACCTTCAAGCTCTGCCCGCGGTGTGAAATACTGCAGTTTTGGATTATTTGCTGCATCCTCATGGGCATAAAAATAGTTTTCCGCCCACGGTCCACCATATGTAACAAGCAGTGTCGGTGTATAAGCCATTTGCGACTCGGCCGTCACCTTGATCACATCTTTATATACCGGCGAAATTGGGTAGTTATGCTCCTGCCCCGGATAGCCATCAATCAGCATCGTCATGTTCAGCTTCATGTTGAGCGAGCCTTCCGTAGTCGGCATCAGCTCCTGCTCTTTGGCAGCCTGAAGAATCCACTGACGCTGCTCGCGGTTACCGGCCACATACATTTTGATCGTTTTTGTATCGTAATATTTACTGTATCGGGTCAGTACATCACGCGCATGATCCAGATCCTGAATATTTTCTGACCAGAAGACGCCCGGTCCGGTTTGATAAATTCTTGGACCGATAATGTTTCCGGCCGTCACCTGATCGGAATAGGTAATCAAATCCGTTGTTCCGGTTTGAGGGTCACGCAGAGTGGTAACACCGTACGCCAGATTCGCAAGGAACGACCAGATCTGTGGCTGATGCAGATTTCGGTACGGACGAACATGCGCGTGGGTATCCACAAACCCCGGCACGATCGTCTTGCCGCTCATATCACGTACATCCGCATTCGATGGAATATCAACGGAACCGCGCTCACCTACCGCTGCAATTCGGTTGTTTTCAATTACCAGATCGGCATTTTCGATGATCTCGTATCCGTTCATCGTAACTACGGTAGCACCGCGAAGTGCAAGTACTCCTTCAGGTGTGTCGCGATTGGCCATCACTTCAATCGTCAGCTCTTCAGCCTTGTAATCTTTTGGACGGTCACTGTCTTCCTCTTCTTTTTCTTCGGCCTCTTCTTCATCAGCCGCCTCAGAATCATCGCTTTCTTCGTCCTCTTCAGCGTCGTCCTCCTCACCCTTTTCATCATCATACTGCTCTTGTTCGCGCTTTCTTTCAGCTGCAGCATCCAGGTTATATCTGAAATGTCCATTTCCTATCGACCAGTGAACGGTTCGGCCGTCCCAGCTCCATGCCGGAAATTGTCCACCGATGTCGGTCAGCTTAATAGAAGGAAACGCTGCCCGATCCGGATTGGCAACGCTGATGGTTTGCGCTTCACCGGCACGAGGTACGGTTACCGTATAGATATCACTGCCAATTTCCGCCAGTGCCTGATCTCCTTCCGGTGCCATCAAAATTGTGGAGGCACGGGTAGGACTGGTTGAGCCGGGAGACGTTGGACCGGTTACCCGAAGATGTTCACGTTCATCAGTTCCATCATACCGGATTGAGATCAACCCGCGCGACGAGTGGTTCAGGTAAATTCGATCACTATTTTTGATAAAATGAGGATTTCTTCTTCCATCCGTGCTTGCAATAAAGTTTGCATCACTGCCGTCGGATGAAATCCATATTAAATCATCTGCAGAAAATGGCACAAATGGTCCCGGTGCAGATGTAAAGTTACGCTCGCTGCCGCGTACAGCTACGATTCGATCCTGTGTCTTCGACCACGCCAGCTGCTGATACACCGCCGATTGATTAGTTAAACGCTCAGCATTTCGCCTGCCATCAGCACGCTTGCGGTAAATATGTCCGCCTTCATCAGGATGCCAGGTCGCAAAGGCAATCCATCGGCCATCGGGCGACCATGTTGGGAATGCCTTCACACTGTTCAGTTCAGTAAGTTTTCTTGGAGTTCCATCCGGCAGATCCATGACATAGAGATCATTCAAAACAGTAAACGCGAGCTGTGTTCCATCTGGAGAAGGAACCGCATCGCGAACCTGACGAACCACAAACTGCTCGCTATCCTCAATCGGGTATTTAAATTCCAAGCGCGGCCCCAACTCAATTTCTGTGTCTACTTCAAAAGGAATCTCCACAGCATCACCCTCTGCATCAACCGGAATTTTCCAGAATTTTCCGCCGTATGTTGTAACTACATGTTGATTGTCGGGTGTAAACGACATGGAGGGAAGCACATCACGGGTTGCTCGGCTCTCCTGATCATCCCGCTGGATCGGATAAGCCAACCAGCGCTCTTCACCTGATTCCAGATCACGAAGTACCAGTCCCGTCTCATTTTCGTGACGTGTTCCGTAAACCAGCCACTTTCCATCCGATGAAAGAGTTGGGCGGAAGGCCGATCCGGTTCGAGCTGTCTGGGTATGCCGCTGACCGGTCTCCAGATCTACTTTTGCAATCTGATACTGTGGTAAAATCGCGTTATAGCTCCAGTCGCCTGTCCGCTGTGAAAACCATAAATATTGATCATCTCCTCCAAATGCCGGTTCAATGGATTTTAAATTATCCGGAGTATCCATGAACTCAGTTCCGTTTCCGCCATCTACATGATACATCCAGAGTTTATGAACACCGCTTCTCAGACCGGTTCGGGCCGCGATGATGTATTTTCCATCCGGTGTAAAAATGGGGGATTGCATACGGTAATTGTTGCCGCTTGTCCGCTGTTCGGTTTCCATGGTTTCCAGATCTAAAATCCAGACGTTGTCTCCGCCGCTTCGGTCCGAAATAAACACAATTTTATCTCCGTCCGGGTTGTACGATGGTTGTGCATCAAATGCCATTCCGTGGGTGAGCTGTACCGCCTCTCCCCCTTCGATTGGAAGCTCAAACAGGTTCCCCATAAATTCGAAGACCATTTTTTCTCCGGAGGGATGAATATCCAGCGACATCCAGGTTCCTTCATTTACCTGAAGATGAACAGAGCGGTCCGGTTCTATTTGTAGATCTTTATGGCTTGACTCCTCTTCGCCCTGGGTTGATTGTCCCAATGCGACAGATGTGAGCCCAAACAGCACCGTAAATAGTGCTACTGATAGCAGTCGTATCAAATTCTTCATGTTGATTGATTGGTTTTTGTTGTGATTTATCGAGCTTATAAAATTCTGAACTGTACATTTAGATTGCAAAAACGTGAATACCCACCATTGCGAGGCTGTGTAAAAAAGCCACTGAAGTACAGAAATCCACGGAGGAAACAAACCATTCCGAGATTCCGTGGCAATATCATATAACGTCAACAAAGAACATAATAAATGAAGCCCGACCTATTTGTAAAAATGATGCCGAATTCAGGGAATCCCTTAAGATATCTGCATCTTAAAATTATTATTATTATATGTCCTATTGTTCGATTTGAGGGTGATTTATTGGATTACAAACGATGATCTACCTGAAAGAAATAACCAATGCTTGACCTGTTACAATCAAAATTGAAGCACTAAATACAAACAAAGGATTAACTTAGAATATCTATCAAATACCAGTTCCCTTCCATGTGGAGTGCTTTTACGACATAGGCAGGGGTGGGTAGACGCTGTCAGGTACCGAATGCTTTCGGCACGCTGACAGAACAAATCAAACCGAACATAAAGAAGTAGAAAAAGGAGATAACCTGAATTCAATCTTAACTTTAGAATAGATCACTCCCCTCCTTAAAAATGAGGGGACTTTTTGAGTTCAAAATTTGACTCAAAAAATCAAACTCTAGCAAAAAACATACGGAGCTACCAAACATGAAGAGACCTACAGAGGGCGGATTAAAGCACATGAGAGATTTCATGGCTGAACTGAATCTGCAAGAAGACGAATTTGAATTCTATGGAAAATATACCGGTAAAATCAGGTTGAAAGCCCTGAAAAATCGTGAGAAAGAACAGGATGGAAAACTGATTCTGGTTACGGCGATCACTCCCACTCGCGCGGGAGAAGGAAAAACACTGACCAGCATTGGTCTGGGACAAGGACTTCAGGAGATTGGGAAAAATGCGATGATCACTCTTCGTGAGCCATCTATCGGACCCGTTTTTGGAATGAAAGGCGGAGCGACCGGGGCCGGTGAATCGGAAGTATTGCCGATGGAGCGGATCAACCTCCACTTTAATGGGGATATGCACGCTATCACAACGGCACATAACCTGTTGGCGGCAATCGTAGATAACCACCTTCATCAGGGTAATGATTTAGAGATTGACCTTACCCGTCCGGTTTGGAATCGTACACTGGACATGAACGAGCGTGCGCTGCGAAACGTCGTGATCGGTCTTGGCGGATATCCGAACGGAGTACCGAGAGAATCCAATTTTATCATCACGGCCGCTTCTGAGATTATGGCCGTACTGGCACTTACCGAGAATCGAAAAGATCTGAAACGACGACTTGGAAATATGATTATCGGATATACCCGAAGTGATGAGCCGGTTCGGGCAAAAGATCTTCAGGCGGAGAAATCCCTGGCCGTGGTTCTGAATGAAGCGATTATGCCTAATTTGGTTCAGACAACCGAAGGTGTCCCTGTACTGGTTCACGCCGGACCGTTTGCAAACATCGCACACGGAACCAACAGCGTGATAGCCAACCGAATGGCGCTCAAATTTGCGGATTACGTCGTAACGGAAGCCGGATTCGGAGCTGACCTCGGAGCGGAGAAATTCTTCGATATCGTGGGGCGGCAGACCGGAATCTTTCCATCGGCCGTGGTCCTGGTTGCTACCGTAAAAGCACTGAAGTGGCACGGCGGTGTGGGCATGGACGACATAAACAAAGAAGATGTGACCGCACTTGAAAAAGGAATCGTAAATCTGGAAAAACATATCGAGAATGTCCGAAAATTTGGAGCAAATGTGGTGGTAGCCATCAATCGGTTTGATGACGACACCGATAAGGAGATCGCCTGGATTCAGAATTGGTGCTCACAACAAGGTGTGGCCTGTGTCCCCCATACGGCATTTAAGGATGGCGGAAAAGGAACCGCAAAGCTGGCTAAAGAGGTTGTGAAAGCGGCAGAAACGCCTTCGGATGTTAAACCAATTTACGATGTTGAGCTTCCGGTTGAGGAAAAAATCATGACCATTGCGAAAGAGATTTACGGTGCTGATGATATCTATTTTGAAACGAAAGCTGAAAAAGAGCTGTCCCGTTTCAAGCGGATGGGCTACGACAAACTGCCGGTCTGCATCGCCAAAACACAGAGTTCACTGAGTGATCAGAAAAATAAATTGGGTGCACCCAAGGACTGGACACTGACGGTGACAGACATTCGCCTTTCAGCCGGAGCGGAGTTTTTGGTTGTTGTTTGCGGAAACATGATGCTAATGCCCGGCCTTCCAAAAGTACCCGCCGCCTACAATATGGACGTGGATGAGGAAGGAAACATCAGCGGATTGTTTTAAATGATTAAGCCACGGAATCACAGAATTGCACGGAAGAGTTTCTATGTATCATTCCGTGTTTCTGTGGCAATTGTTTAATCTATGACGCTGTCAGGATCCGCCTACCGGCGGAACGCTTACAGGTCTTTTGAAGAAAAATAAAACCCCTTTAATCTTACGACTGAAGGGGTTTTTATCTTAAACAGTATTAGCTGATAATTCTGTACTAATCCTCACTTTTATTAAGGAACATGGCATCCACGGAAAACCTGCCGCTGCCCATAAGTGCAAGTGATAACGTAGTAATTAACATTAATAAATCAACCCGAACGCCTGCACTCGAAATATCGAAATCCCCCAGTTTGGTAGTAAAAATTGCCACTACCATAATGAAGGCTAACAGTAAATTTGGAATGCGAGCTTTGACCCCAAAAAGTACCATAAGGCCACCTACAAATTCCGTCAAGGCTACAACCCATGCCATAATACCTGCCATTGGTATACCTAAATCACCAAAAAATCCCTGCACACCTTCAATGCCATTCAGTTTGCCCCAACCGGCTACTACAAAAACCAATGCTACACCGATTCGAAGCAGCAATAACGCTAAATCATGATTTTTTGATAGAGTTGAGTCGTTCATATCTGTCTCCAGTTTGTTTTGGATTAATTGTTTGATATCAAACTACTTCTATAAATTAATCCGAAAGTTGAATTTTGCAAATTGTTGGAATGACCTATTCATGGCTTACATATTCAAGCCGGGAATTTATTCCCGATCATGGCATCAGCAAATACAGCTCGTTGAATAAATATTAGGATTGACCGGTGTCCGCCTCTGACGGTTTTGCACTTCAACCTAAGCTCTTTATTCGGCGGGAATGTTTATCCGACATTCTACCCCCCCAGGTTTCGCTTTGCTTCACCCGGGGCTACGTTCTGATCGCTCCTTCGGAGCTTTAACTGTTGAAAATTTTGTGCTGTTGTCCAAAGTATTTGTTACAACTAAACTTGTTAGTGATGATATACAGAATCGTCCATCACAGTTCGGTCAATCGTTAATTCGCAATTCATTTTTAGTATTGGCTATTGCCTCTTACCCATTCATGGGTAATAAATACGAGCCGGGAATATAATCCCGGATCAAACTCAGTCCAAATCCCCGCTCCAATACCATATTCCACCCACCATCACGCCTTCGATATTCTCCCCGAATGGAATGGAGTTCAGCGGATTGCTGCTGAGCAACAGCAAATCAGCACGATACCCTTTAGCCACCTTACCGGTTTGACCCGGCTCTTCCAGATATTCACCTACGTTGACCGTTCCAGTTTTCAATGCCTCGTAGGGAGTCAGACCGGATTCGACCAAAAGCTCCAGCTCGCGATGGGCAGAATATCCCGGTGGGTTGAAAATTTGTGGAGCATCCGCGCCGAGTAGCAGTCCCGCTCCGGATTCGTGCAGGGCAAGCGTCAGTTTCTTTCGAATCTCCAGAAATTTCCGGGCTTGATCTGCATCATAATCGTCCGATGAACGAATATCACCGATGTACTCTCTCCAGCCATTTACCACATTTTCAGGCATTGTATTCACACCCGGCCATTCCATCATCACTTCTACGGTGTTCTCCAGATTGAATACATTCTCCAGCAGCGTATTGGTTGGCACATTCCATACTCCGGCTTCAACCGTTCGCCGAGCAGCTTCATCAATGAGTGATTCATCCGCGTGGGGAGTTAAATCATACCCGAAATAGATGATATTTGGGTCCGGACGATTAGCGGCCTCACCGGCCATAAATTCCATATATCGATCCAGGTGATCAATCGTACCCTGTCCTGCTTCAAGGGTTCGTTCCAGACCAACATCGTAGGAGATGTGTCCTGAAAACTCCAAACCCTGTTTTTTTGCTTCATCGGCCATGGCATCAAACACTTCACGTGAAAGGCCCGGATGCAATTTAAGAAGGTCATAACCGGCATCTTTCTGATCCCGCACCATCTGACGAGCTTGTTCTGGGTTGGTTGCAGAGTTTCCGTTAAACGACGGACCGGACGTGAAAATTCTTGGACTCACAATTTCACCATTTGCCGCCTTTTCTTGCAGTTCCAAGTGTGAAGGCTCGCCCAGCATTCCGCGGATGGTTGTGATTCCCTGCGAAACATACATTTTCAACACTTGGTTTACATACTCTTCTCCCTGTCGTTCAGATGGAATATGAGCATGCATTTCAGCCAGACCCGGCATCAGATAATACTCACCGGAAATAATTTCGGCACCGCGAGGCAACTCTGCCTCCGCTGCTGGACCCACCCATTCAATGACCCCATCATTAACGATGACGGTTTGATTACTCTGAACCCGATCATCTTCCATAGCAAGCAAATTCACATCCTGAAAGACAACCGTTTGAGCATGAATCTGAATGGAAAACAGAGTCATTAGTACCATGAGAAGAGTTGAGATAGGTAATTTCATAATTCTGACATTTAATTGATGGATCTTTTTAATTTGTAAAATTTTAGGGAAACAATTTTGCCATCAGAGAATGATTTGATCAAAAGGTGTAAAAAATCACAGATGATATTTATTGATTGGATATTATCTTACAAATACTCGTTATTAGCTGAAACAGTTTTAAATTAATTACTCTATCATGGCCAATAAACCCGACCGAAATGATCCCTGCCACTGCGGAAGTGGGAAAAAGTATAAAAACTGTCACATGAAGAAAGATCAATCCGGCACATCTTCGAAAGTTGGAATGATTGGAATTGCAGTGGCTCTAATTTTGGGTCTTGTATTGGTCGGACTGGCCCTTTCAGGCGGAGATGCTCAGCAAGATTGCCCACCCGGCACTAACTGGTCTGCCGAACACGGACACTGTCACTAATTTTAAAGAAGTCCGCTCAAGTTTTGTGGACTTCAGATTTGGTCAGCTACCCTCTTTGCACTTTCAACTGCACCGTCCATATATCCCGGTGAAATCGGTGATGTTTCAGCACCGGCAAATAGAAGTTTCCCATTCCAGTATGTGCGACCAAATATTTCATGGCCGTTATTCTGATGAGGCAGAACGGATTCACTGTAATCTGTAAATGTAAAACTCTCATTTCGCCAAACCGTTTCTTCATACTGTATGAAGCCGTCAACCTTGTCACCGTAATATTTCCTGAGCTGGTTCAAAATGATCTCTTTTCTCTCTTCGCGACTGACCGAGTGATACGCCCCATTCAGAAATCCCTTTAAGGCAAACGACTTCTTCTCAGGATCGGAATGATCGTACATCTCATTCACCGGTCCAACATTACTCATGATGGTTCCGCTGGAATCTGCTTTCAGCCAAAAGGGTTCGTCATAAAAAAGACCCACCTTGATCGACTCTCCCATCCAGGTATGGGTTTGATTTGAGATTTGACGTAATTCTTTTGGCAGAGCCGGAGTAAAATCAATTCTGTCTGCCAGTAACTTTGGAGGTAAAGTGGTAATCACACAATCTGCATAGTAAACGGTCGATTGGGTTCGAACTTCAACCTTATCTGTTTCTTGAATGGATAGAACTATCTGACCGGTACGTATATCTGATTGAGTCAGTCTGTCCTGAAGAACCCCAATGAGCTGATCCGTCCCACCTTTAATTCTCCAGGTGGGATCATCATTTGGGGGAAGCTGAACCAATTGAGGCGGAGAAGTGGAGATGTATTCATAAAAGGCTTTTTCACCCAGATGCTGTTCTTCCAGATCAAGGTCCAACTCTTGCAGCAGTTGAATCAATGATTTGTGCTGTTTACCCAGCCAGGTCGCTCCCAGTTCCATTCTTTTATGATCGTCGGGTCTTGCGGTATGAATTCGTCCACCCAAACGATCCCTGGCCTCCAAGATAGTCGATGAAATATTTTTCTTTTCAAGCAGATAGGCAGCCGTCAGACCGGCCAGTCCTCCTCCGATGATGATGACTTCTTTATTCATATAACCTATTTTTAAGAGCTACAACCTTAGTAAATCGCAGAATAATTCCACGATGATGAAATTCATTTTGCAGATTCATTTGCAGCAATGATAGGATCATTCCAGCATCAACACTTACAAAAAAGTGAGGGGTTGAGATCAAAATTTTGGTTTTTGGAAATTGTGATTTGGAATTTGAAACTTAGTACATCAAAACTTAAAATCACTCTTCTTCCTCATCCCCATCTTTTGAAACCTTCTCCTTCAGGTCACTGATCTTTTGAGCCAGTTTTCCCTTTTTATCCTTTTGATCATCCGGTACACGGCCAATCAGATATCCGTAAGGCTGCAGGGATTCAATCTCGTCAAAAACCACTTTCATAATGGCGCCTAGCGGAATGAAAAGTATCATACCGGCCAAACCCCAGATCTGTGCTCCCAAAAACAGAAGAAGTAGTGCAATGAGAGCATTCATACTCACTTGATTGCCCACAATTACCGGAGTAAAGAAATTTCCTTCAAATATTTGAATGACATAAAATCCGGCGACAATAATCAATGGATAGATCAGGGAATCCATTGTTAGCAGCGAATAAATTACCGGGAAAATTGAACCAAACAGCGGTCCAATAAAAGGAATAACATTTAGCAGAGCAGCAAATACTCCAAAAAATACTGCATGTTTTACTCCTACAATCAACAGCATAATACTGTTTAAAACTGCGAGGATAGAAATAACAATCATCACACCCGTGATGTATTTCTGAACAACAACTTGAATATTGCCAATTATAGTTTTGACTTTATCTTCGTGCATGTCACTTTTTCTGCCAAATAATTTCAGAAAAAATGTTTTCAGAAAGTCTCGGAAAATGAGAAACATAAACATGAAAACAGGCACCAGGAAGGTTGTCGTCACCATAGATACTGCTCCGGCTACTCCTTTACCCAGGGTTCCTGAATTTTCACGAACAAATTCTACAAACAGTCCTTCAAGATCTTCCAAATCCACAAACCCTTCAAAATCAAACCAGGTGACCAGGAAATCTTCCATCCCGGCCAGAAGCTCCTCAGTGCGAGATTTAATCAGATCTACATCATCCACAAAAGCTGTTATCTGAGTATAAAAGAAATACCCAAGTCCGACCAAGACTGACAAACCGATGATCATCGCCAAAAGTGCAGCCAGTATTCTTGGCACGTTATACTTCTCAAACCAGGAGGCAAGTGGAGCAAAAAGTATCGATAACAGAATAGCGAACAACAGGGGCAAAAGGATCGACTTAGCCACGATCATCACGTAGACGGTCAAAATCAAGCCGAGCAAGACTGTTGTGTATTTTACGTACCACCGATTTTCAAAACTCATATCTCTTTTATGTTGATAGATTTACAGTTGTAAGCTGTTTGAAAATATTCGATTCGGATGGAACATCATAACAGAAAAGTTTGATCACTATAAAGTTACATGCTTGGATTTAACACACTGTTAATATGATTTCAGTACAATTTTCAAGATCATTCACTCCATTTCTAACCTGACTCGATAGTATAGTGACGGAACTAAGACGCGACATCCGGACACCCGGAGCCATTTTGATGGGACTCGGATCCATTGTGGGAACCGGGATCTTTGTAAGTATTGCCATCGCTACACAAATCTCCGGTAACGGTGTAGTCATCGCCATTATCATTGCAGCGGCTCTTGCAACTTTTAACGGTTTAAGCAGCGCTCAGCTTGCTGCTGCTCATCCCGTAAGCGGTGGCACTTATGAGTACGGAAATCGATTTCTGGGAAGCTACTTTGGATTTACAGCCGGGTGGATGTTTCTGATTGCCAAATCTGCATCTGCCGCAACCGCCGTTTTAGGATGCGCCAGCTACCTCTTCTATCTGTTCGAAATTGAAGTTTCCAATTCTACTTTGGTAATATCCGGGATTGTCATTCTTTTCATTATGACCCTTTTGGTTTCGGGTGGTATTAGCCGAAGCAACGCTGCTAATAAAGTCATTGTCACGATCACACTTTTGGGCCTCGCTGCACTTGTGATTGCAGGTTTTTTTGTAAAGGGAGTCCCAACCGATCCCATTTTCAATATGTTTGATGGCAGTGACATATCATCCGTGCTTTATGCTTCAGCACTGATGTTTGTAGCCTACACTGGGTACGGACGAATTGCCACACTGGGTGAAGAAGTTGCCGAACCTCGAAAAACCATTCCAAAATCGATCATTCTGGCGATGGTTGTCATTGTCATATTGTATCTCACAGTGACCCTTACGAGCTTGAATATTATGGGAGCAGAAGCATTTGGAAACACCGTTGAAGGAGAAGCTGCTCCCCTCATGAAAGTTGCTCAGACTCTTTCACTACCCTACATCGGACCGGTTATCAGTTTTGCAGCAATCACGGCGATGCTGGGTGTGCTTTTAAATTTACTGCTCGGGCTGTCGAGGGTAATGTTAAGCATGGGGCGACGAAAAGATATTCCGGGTATTTTAGCCCATATCAATCCAAAATCCCAAAGCCCTGTACCGGCTGTTTTGGCAACCGGTGTAGTCATCGGCCTGCTCATTCTCAGCGGTGATGTGGTATTTACATGGTCATTCAGTGCTTTTACCGTTTTAATTTACTACTCAATCACCAATCTTTCAGCTCTTATGATGCCGGACGATCTTCGGCTCTATCCCAAATGGATTCCGGTCATGGGCCTGTTTGGATGCCTTTTTCTCGCCTTTTGGATTGATATCATGATCATTCTCCTGGGAATCGGAATGATCCTGATCGGTTTGATCTGGCATAGAATTGCAAAATCTGTTGTGGGGTGATGGTGGTCAAAAAAGGTTTGTGAAGACCACCTCAAAATTGCTTATCACTCACAAAACACGCACTCTGTTCGGCGTTGAAATATGGGCCGATTCGTTCTCTACCTATATGCTGTCCTTACAGGACAGAATTTCTACCGATCTTTTAAAAGCAAAGCCGGATTTCATACATATTTCTATGCTATCACTTCTTGACAAAATATATCTTCAACATCCCATCGGGATGTAACATGGGTAGAATTTATTGTATCTAAGATTCAAACCGCCGAACAGAGAGCGTTGATAATTATTCGTTCAAATATGAGGCGATTTTGCGCTGGTTTATTTGATTAAAAAAATTTGAATCGAACTTTCCTGATTTTTTTGTGAATGGATATTAAATAAAACGCCTCAATTCTATTCAGAACTCACAATCCAAACTCTCTGTTCGGCGAAGAAATGAGGTATCATTGGGATATATCTACCCACATGTTGTCCCTACAGGACAATATTTTCAATTAGAACCAAAAAATTCCTTTCACTATTAAATCAACTCGAAATAATCGTCTTTAGGGAGTCACTCATTCATTTACGTCATTTGATAGATAAAAGATCAAAGCTCTAAAAGAGCGATCAGATCTTAGCCCCGTGCAAAGCCCGGGTTTTCGAGTGCAACAAACTCCCCGCCGAATAGAGGGCGTTGTTCGAAGATCAAATCAGTAATGAGGCGGAATTAAAAAAATTAAAAAAACATAGCCCCAATCATTAATTGGAATCACATCAAAAATGAGACATAACCACGCCCAAGGTTTTAACTCTCGATTTATTATCTTCATCAAAAATTGGATTGAATAAAACTACCATCACATGAAAGTCACATCATACGCAAAAGGAAACTGGATCGAAAAAGGAAAAGAGACCGACCTGATCAGCGCTGTAAACGGAAAAAAAGTCGCAACTCTGATTGAAGGCAACCTCGACTACAAAGGAATGTGCGAATATGCACGAACCGTGGGTGGACCAAAACTCCGGGAGATGACGATCCACCAGCGTGCGTTTAAGATCAAATTCCTTGGCCAATACCTGATGAAACACAAGGAGGAGTTTTACGAACTCTCTACACACACCGGTGCTACCCGCCGCGACTCCTGGATCGATATTGAAGGTGGAATCGGATCAATCTTTACGCTTTCCAGTAAGGCTCGGATAGAACTTTCGGATCTACCTTTCCACGTAGAGGGTGGTGTTGAAAGACTATCAAGAGGCGGAACATTCATTGGTCAGCACATTTGCGTACCCAAGCACGGTGTGGCTGTTCATATCAACGCGTTTAACTTCCCGGTTTGGGGAATGCTTGAAAAATTTGCCCCTGCATTCATTGCCGGTGTTCCATCCATTATCAAACCGTCACCGATGGGTTCATTTTTGGCTCATGCCGTTTTCAAAAAGATGATCGAATCCGGACTGCTGCCGGAAGGTTCTGTTCAATTTATCGCTGCGGATATTCCGGGCGACCTGCTCGATCATCTGAAGAGTCAAGATTCCGTTTCATTTACCGGATCTGCATTTACCGGCCGTAAACTGAAGGCTCATCCGAATATCATACAAAACAGCATTCCGTTTAATCTTGAGGCAGATTCCCTCAACTGCTCCATCCTGGGACCTGATGTGACTCCCGATATGGAAGAATTTGGGCTCTTTGTGAAAGAGGTGGCCAACGAGATGACGGTAAAAACCGGACAGAAATGTACAGCTATCCGCAGAACCATTATTCCAAAAGATTTGGTGGATGATGTTGCTGAAGCGCTCAAAATCAGACTTCAAAAAACCACCATCGGTGACCCGGCTTCCGAGGATACCCGAATGGGCCCGCTAGCCAGCTCGGAACAAGCAACAAGATTTGGTGAACAGCTTCAAAAATTGATAGATGTCACAGATACCATCTATACCACAGGAGGTGACGAAAAAGATGCTTTTACCTCGCCAAAAGTTCTGCTTTGCAAAACGCCGGTTACTGTGGATGAAGTGCATACCATTGAGGCATTCGGTCCGGTCACAACACTCCTGCCCTACGAAAATATTGATGAGGCAATTACAATTGCCAATAAAGCGGACGGATCGCTGGTCGGTTCTCTTTTTACCAACGATGATGATGTAGCGCGCGTTATTACGCTCGGCTGCGCACCTTACCACGGTCGATTTATGATTATCAACCGGCACTCTGCCAAAGAGTCGACCGGACACGGTTCTCCGATGCCTCATATGGTTCACGGCGGACCCGGTCATGCCGGAGGCGGTGAAGAGCTTGGCGGTGCCCGGGCAGTACTGCACAATATGCAGAGAGTTGCACTTCAGGGATCACCCACAACCATTATGAACATCGTTCAGCAGTATGTAAAAGGTGCAGAAACAAAGGAATCGGAAGTTCATCCATTCAAAAAGTATTTTGAGGATCTGACTGTCGGTGAAGCACTCACAACTCACAGAAGAACCGTTACAGAAGCCGATATTGTCAATTTTGGCGGATTAAGCGGCGACCACTTTTATGCTCACTTTGATGATGTAGCCGCCAAAGATTCTCTTTTCGGGAAACGTGTGGCACACGGATATTTCGTCCTATCTGCAGCTGCGGGAATGTTTGTTCACCCGGCTCCCGGTCCGGTAATGCTCAACTACGGACTTGAAGATTTGAGGTTTGTAGCGCCGGTCTATCCCGGAGATACCATCCAGGCCAAGCTGATCGTGAAAAAGAAAACGGTTCGCCAAAAACGGGAAACCGATAAAGAACCCTACGGAATGGTTTGGTTTGATGTACAGGTTACCAACCAGAATGAAGAACTGGTTGCAGAGTATACCATCCTGACCTTAGTAAAACGGCAGAATCGATTGGATATGGATTTGGACTGAAGATCAAATTATTCGTGGCACGACTCAAAGTCGTGCCACGAATAGGAATCACTCAACTAAAAAAATGCCCATCAACCGATGGGCATCATATACGAGTCTACCTGCGCTGAAGCTTTGGAAGACAGGCCGGTCATTTATGGCCGGTATACCAAACAGTACATAGTTTCGTCTTGTCGTCAGCCCCGTTATACTAAGATTTCCTTTGGACGCCTCAATATAGCTTCTCTCTTTCAAACATCTCCCTCTGTTCGGCGGTGATTTTATCCTGTCTCTATTTCCCGGGGTTAAAACCCCGGGCTATTATCTGATCACCCCTGACAGGGTTATTCTTCCTGAGATAATTTTTGAAATACATTAATGCTTTAACAACAATCCGGAATGCCTCGAAGCCGTATCCTCAATTTTTTGCCACACCGTTCCAACAAACAAAAATGCCCATCAACCGATGGGCATCACATACGAGTCTACCTGCGCTGAAGCTTTGGAAGACAGGCCGGTCATTCATGGCCGGTTTATCAGACATGGTATCTCTGTTAGTATCCGATAGAAAAATACAGCTCCTAACTAAGATTACCTCAAATTTAGTCACCGCATAATCATAGAGATACCATGTCTTGACTAAAAGAAATAATGAACGGGGCTGACGACCCGTTCTACAATCAACCTACTCGCCAAACATATCCTGATAATCGGCCATGGAGGCTTCAATCACTTTCTCAGCATATTCCCGGTCATATACACGATCTACAAATACATCGGAGTCTTTACCGGGAATTAGTTTGTAGGTACCAAAGTAGTGACGCAAACGCTCAACAATAACTTCAGGCAAATCAGAAACATCTTTCACATCTTTGTAATATCGGTCGTTATCCAAAACAGAGATGATCTTATCATCTGCTTCACCGTTATCAATCATGTGGAGACCGCCAATTACACGGGCAGTTAAAATCACCTCGGCACGGTCAATCGGACGCTCACTTAGTACACAAATATCGAGCGGATCGCCGTCACCTTTGTCGGTATGTTCTGAAAGTCCGCCAATGCGCTCACCACAGTACGTTCTCGGAATAAATCCATAGAGTGATGGCGGCATGGATGAACTGCGCTGCGGGCGATCCACACGCATGTAACCGGTCAGTTTATCAACTTCGTATTTAATTGCATCAAATGATGTTACCTCAATAAAGGCGTTTACAACTTGCGGTGATCCTTCGCCAACTTCCAGGCCGTGCCATGGATGCGGGCGCCATCGATAAAAAGGGTTTGGGAAATTCACTGTATTCTTAATTTTTTTAAACTTTTTGTTTGATTAGCTAACTGAATATCTTTCAATTATTTACTGCATGATTGCATTCAGTTTTTCCAGGTTGTCTTCCAGTCGCAGTGCATTGATAATATCATCTATATCTCCCTTCATAATATCATCAAGGTTGTAAAGCGTCAGATTGATACGGTGATCTGTACATCGTCCCTGTGGGTAATTGTACGTTCTGATTTTCGCACTACGGTCCCCGGTAGAAACCTGGCTTTTTCTATCAGCTGCACGTTCAGACCGGATCTTCTCCATCTCCATATCGTACAGCTTGGTCTTCAGCATAACTAATGCTTTATCTTTGTTTTGATGCTGTGAGCGCTCTTGTTGACACTCAACAACAACACCCGAAGGCTCGTGAGTTAATCGAATCGCCGAGTCGGTTTTATTCACATGCTGCCCTCCCGCTCCACTCGACCGGAAAGTGTCCACTCGGATATCTTTCATATCCAGATTGATTTCAACATCATCATTCACTTCCGGAAGTACAGCAACCGTAGCCGCTGATGTATGAACACGCCCCTGAGACTCCGTTTCCGGAACCCGCTGAACTCGGTGTACGCCACTCTCATACTTCATCTTACCAAATACTTCAGTACCCGAAAGTTCATAAACAATCTCTTTAAATCCACCTTTATCACTTTCCGTAATAGAGAGTAAATTCAGTTTCCATCCCTGAGAATCGGCATACCGCCGGTACATATCAAAAAGATCGCCGGCAAAGATAGCTGCTTCATCGCCACCGGTTCCAGCCCGTATCTCGATGATACAGTTCTTGGAATCGTCCGGATCTTTAGGAATGAGTTTAAACTTGATCGCTTCTTCCAGCTCTTCAAGCTCACGTTTTAACTCTTTATTTTCTTCTCGCGCAATTTCAGTAATCTCGGCATCTTCATTGGCTTCAATCAACTCCGTGTTTCCTTCAAGGAGTTTATTGATCTCCTTCCATCGATCGAAATCCTCAACCAGTTCCTTGAGTTGCGTGTGTTCTTTGGTAAGCTCAGCATATTCAGAGGGGCGATCATAAATTGCAGGATCAGCCATTGCCTGATTAATCTCGTCGTACCGCTCTTTGATCTGCTGTAATTTGTCTTCTAAATCCATTCAAAATCTTGTTTTTAATAGAGCGGAAAGATATTGAATTATGAGCTTTAATCGAACTATTTAATTACAACTAATCATAACTGCCTATGGAAGTTTTAAGCTTTGAAAAAACGGATAAGCGAAAACTCAGATTTATTTTTTGATCTACTTAATGCTGCAGTCTGCATTCCATACCGTGTTTGGCAGAGCAGAAGCTTCTTGAATTGTCATCAGATCACTCTCTGCAATTTCCCCAAGCAGTTCAGTAAAATCGATTTGAACCAAAAAACTGCCGCAAGGACCAAATTCTCCGGCCTCCGGATGTGGCACAAATGTAGTGCCGGTATGAGGTGGCCTAAATGCCGATTCAGCTTGAACTCGTACAAAACCATCCGCAACTCCAATTCCCCGAATTTGCAGGGTATTTGTATTTCCATTGTTCAGCCTGGCCGTGACAAACGTACCTCTTTCCATTATTCCATTTTCCGGGTTGAGTCGTGCAATCAGGCTTACTCTCGGCCCTCCGCCCTGTCCATAATTTGGCTGGAAAACACCGTTAAATGCATTTTCGGATGATGCTCTCAGTGTGATATAGCTGTTGCTGCTGCTTCCGCCATCCAGAGAAAATACAATCCACGGCCTGCTTTGAGAATCCAGGGTTACGATTTCTGCACGAACATCCACGGTTGAGTTATCATGCTCGATCTCCCATATCAGCTCCCCGTTTGCATCAAATTTCCGGACTACAGGATGAATCAAATTCTCTTCCGTTTCACTATAGCCAACTTCATACACATTGCCATTCACATCCGTTGCCGAGTCTGATGTTGAAAGAGGAATATCTGAAGCAATTGAATCATCCGGCTCCGTTGATGATGTACAGGAATAAAAAAAAGTACTTATAAGGAGTAGTAAAGGTAAATAACGTCTCATAGCAAAAATATAATTTAGGTTCATCACTACTCATTTAACTCCGTTCATATTCTTTGTTTCAAGAAATATTTCTCTCTATGATTTACTACCTTATGCACAAGTAAATTCGAAACTCATCAATTCTACCACACCATGAAACAACCGCTCAGTACACACTTTAAAATCGGATTTTTAGGCGCCGGACAGCTCGCACGGATGTCATCACTCAAAGCTTTTGAGCTGGGAATGCAGATTGCCGTTTTTTCTGATCGCCCTGAAAATGAACCCGTTCAGTTTATGACCCCTTACTCTTTTTCCGGTTCTTTTGATGATGTGGATGCTATGGTTCAATTTGCCAAAACGTGTGATGTGGTTACTCTTGAAAATGAATTTATAGATTCCTCAATTTTAAAGTCTGTACAGGAGAAGTCCGGAACACCCATTTTCCCGTCACCCGACAGTTTTTCCCTGATCGAAAATAAACTGATTGAGAAACAGACGTTTGAGAATGCAGGCATACCTGTCACTCCATATGCGTTGATCAAGTCTGCGGATGACCTGAAAACGTTTGGTGATAAACATGGATGGCCTTACTTGCTTAAATCCTCGAAAGGCGGTTATGACGGTTATGGTAATGAGACCGTGAAAAGTTTAGATCAGGCAAAAGAGGCCTTTAAAAATCTGGGCGGAGACGACAATCGTGATATTATAGCTGAGGCATTTGTCGATTTCACTCATGAACTTGCCGTTCAGGTTGCTCGAAACAAAACAAGACACGTCGTCTATCCATGCTGTGAAACAGTTCAGGAAAATCATATCAATGTTGCTGTAAAATCACCGGCCCAGGTAGATGAAAAAGTCCGCCAAAGAGCTCAACAGCTGGCGATTGCCGCAACAGAAGCAATCAATGGGAAAGGAATTTTCGCCTATGAATTTTTTCTCACTAAAAGTGGGGATTTACTGATGAACGAATCAGCCCCGCGACCACACAATTCGGGACACTATACCATTGAGGGAGCCATTGCCTCACAATTCGAGAATCATGTGCGCGCTGTCTGTGATCTCCCGCTTGGAAGTGCTGAACTTCGAAAACCGGCTGTTGTAATGATCAACCTGCTCGGGAATCATAAACGCAAGGCTGTTGTGGAGAATGCCGATGAAGCAGTTGCCGAGCCCGACGGACACCTTCATTCCTACGGAAAACTTGAAAGCAAACCGGGACGAAAAATGGCACACTATACACTTCTTGGTGAGGATATGGATCAGACTTTTGAACGAGCCAGAAAGCTCACCGCTGGAATTGAAATTTAAACGGTTCACTGAGAGCATCCTAGATTGATGTAATTTGATGGGCATGAAATTACTTCCGTCAGTTAGTAATGAAAATTACCGATTCAACTCGATCAGAATATGAAGCTTTTACTTTTAAATACCGTCTGATTCTATATATTTCAAAAATTGATCAATCAAAATAAACCGCCAAATATGAAAACAATGCTTACCAATTCTCTAACATTTAAAAGTTTTATTCTGATTGCGGGAATATTTTGGCTCGCTTCCGGGTGTGCGAATACCCAACCTGCAGTTCAGGAAACTCAGCAAGAAGATACAACTGAAAAGGTAACCGAAGAAGATTATAAACGTGCAGAGTCTTTACTGGGTCAGCACACCAACTCTTTGGTTTACAACACAACCTCAAACATGAACTGGCAGGATGATGATCGAATCACGTATCGACAAACCGTGCCCGGCGGTGCAGAATTTATGGTTGGGGATCCTTCAACCGGTGAGATAGACAAGGCATTTAATCACGAAGCTCTTGCTCAAACACTTTCCAGTCTAACAGGGAATACAATTGATGCCCTCGACTTGCCTTTCCGTGATTTTAGTTTTTCTGAAAATGGTTCCAAGATCAATTTTACGGCAAACGGGACCATCTTTTCCTGTGATGTTGACGGATTAAACTGCGAATCAACAGAAGATCAAAACCAGTATAATCGATTTACTGAATCGCTCTCTCCCGATGGCTCAAAAGTAGTTTTTATCCGCGATTATAATCTCTGGATGCGGGATCTTGCCTCCGGTAGTGAAACACAACTCACTTTCGACGGGGAAAAAGATTACGGTTATGCAACTAACAACGCAGGATGGACAAAGCGGGATGCTCCGGTACTCATTTGGTCTCCCGACTCCAAACGAATAGCTACGTTCCAACAGGATGCTCGAAATACGAAAGAGATGAACCTGGTATCCACAGCCATTGGCCATGGAGAACTTCAACAGTGGAAATATCCGCTTCCCGGTGATGAGCATATTTTTATGGTAGAACGGGTTGTGATTAACCTGGATGCAGATGAGCCCGAACTCATTCGCTTAGATATGGATCCTGATTATCAGCGATCTACCATTACCGATCATATTGCAGGCCGCGATGGCTCATTGCTGGATGCCGAATGGAGTAGTGACAGCGAATCACTAGCCTTTGTCTCTGTATCTCGCGATCACAAAGAAGCTCATCTTCAAATAGCTGATCCGAACACCGGAGAAGTCACTTCTGTGCTGGATGAAAGACAGGACACCTTTTTTGAATCGGGCATAAACTCTATAAGCTGGAGATATCTGAAGGATTCAGACGAATTTATATGGTGGTCCCAGCGCGATAACTGGGGACATCTCTACCTGTATGACGCAAACAGCGGTAGTCTGAAAAATCAAATTACATCCGGTGACTGGAATGTGCGGGAAATTTCTCACATTGATGAAGAAAATCGTGTGATCTATTTTATCGGCTCAGTTCGAGAAGATGGGGATCCCTATTTCCAATATCTCTACAAAATCAATTTTGATGGCAGTGGACTTTCACTTCTAACTCCCGGTATTGCAAATCACGATGTAGACCTGAATTTTGAAGCCGGGATGTTGGTCGATAAATATTCTACTCCTGATACTCCTCCGGTAACAGTTGTTCGTGATCTCGACGGCAACGAATTGATGGAACTGGCTGAAGCAGATATTACCGAACTGGTAGAGCATGGCTGGAAAGCTCCAACCCCATTTTCTGTAAAAGCCCGTGATGGCGAAACGGACCTTTACGGTTTGATGTATACCCCAACCAATCTGGACGAATCAAAATCCTATCCGGTATTAAACTACCTCTATCCGGGTCCGCAGAGTGGAAGTGTTGGAAGCCGTTCATTCAGGGCGTCCCGTTCTGATAAACAGGCCATGGCAGAACTTGGGTTTATTGTTGTGGAAGTAGACGCTCAGGGTACTCCGGGGCGATCTAAAGAGTTTCACGATTTCTACTACGGCAATATGGGAGATAACGGAGTTCCTGATCAAATCGCAATGATTGAACAGCTCGCAGAACGCCACTCTTATATAGACATCGACAGAGTGGGAATTTATGGTCATTCGGGCGGTGGATTTGCATCAACGAGTGCAATACTAACCTATCCTGACTTTTATAAAGTAGCGGTGTCGGGTGCAGGAAATCACGATAACCGAAACTACACCGATGCCTGGGGCGAAAAATGGCAGGGACTGCTCGAAGAGACCGAAGACGGAACCAATTACGATAATCAATCGAATCCTCTTTTAGCTGAAAATCTGAAAGGAAAGCTACTGATTACCCATGGCACCCTCGACAGTAACGTTCCGCCATATAATACATTGATCGTAGTAGACGCATTAATCGAAGCCAACAAAGACTTTGATATGATCATGCTACCAAATCGTGGCCATGGATATTACAGCGAACCGTTTATGATGAGAAAGCGATGGGATTACTTCGTAAAACATCTCAAGCATACAGATCCACCTAAAGAGTTCGAATTCGGTAATCTTTAAAATTGATTAGATAAATATCTCATGCCGGCAGGATTTTCCTGTCGGCATTTTTTTTTTGAATCAGAACATCACGGATGTCTCATCAGATGAGTCCTGAATAAAGTTCTGTATGCCGTATCATCCCACCCAGATATCCCGTGTAGATCAAATAAGCTGAAGCCACAAGCGCAAGAAGAATAATGACGATGATGAAAACCTTAAAGCCTTTCACTTTATCGTCTTTGAAGTAAAAGATTCCTCCCAGTCCAAATATTCCGAGTAGTATTGCAAACAAGCGGGAATTTTCGGCTGCATGTTCATGATTCTCTATGGCATCGTGTGAAAAACCGGCAATGTCCTCGACGATATCTTCCGCACCATCACCCGTGTAAAACGTGATGATTGCAAAGATAGCGGCGATAACAAAACCAAAAAAAGCAAGTTTTCTATATTCCGGCTTATTGGTGAAATATCCGGCTAAAAGTACAAATAGAGAAAATATCGTTAGTATCACAGGTACGTGATTGACAATCAGATGTATGTGAGCGGAGTTCATAGGTCTTCCTTTCCTTTAATTTTTGGACAGATATCACTCAAACTTCTGTGTTAACTGTCCGGATTAGTGTTGTTCAGGTTCCTGATTATCTTCTTCCTTCGAAAAAAGAGATTCGCTGCCTACCGGTTTTGGAACACTTCGGTTCTTCTCCATCCAATGATAGATAGTTGGGAGAACGAGAAGAGTGAGGAGTGTTGCGGTAACCAATCCCCCAATTACAACTGAAGCCAGCGGACGCTGAACTTCCGAACCCGGGCCGGTATTAAATGCCATTGGAATAAAACCTAAACTTGCCACTAATGCAGTCATCAGTACCGGACGAAGCCTGTCTGCGGCACCTTCGAGTACAGCTTTGCGAAGCGGATATCCGTCCTGCCTTAATTCATTCAAGTGAGCTACCAGTACAATACCGTTCAGAACTGCTACACCAAACAGTGCCACAAAACCAATACTTGCTGATACGGAAAGATAAAGTCCTCGCATCCAGAGGATGAAAATTCCACCTGATAGTGCAAAAGGCAGGTTAAGAAAAATCAAAAACGTAAATCTCATGTAGCCGAACATCAGATAGAGCAAACCCAGAATGATGAGAAGTGTAAGCGGAACAACCAGGTAAAGATGCTGCATGGCACGCTGCTGATCTTCAAATGCTCCTCCGTACTGCAAAAACACCCCGGCCGGTACATTCACTTCTTCATCTATACCGGCTTGAAGATTGGCTACATAGCTGCCTATGTCAATATCCCTGATATTGATCCCGACAATCACACGTCTCCAGTTGTTTTCACGGGCAATTTCTCTTGGACCCTCCTCTGCCTGAATATTGGCTACCCGCTTCAACGGAATAAAACCACCTTCTGGAAGGCGTACCGGAACCTCCATAATTTCGGCAATGGAGTTTCTCAACTCCTCAGGGTAACGAACTACAATATCAAACCTTCGCTGTCCTTCAAAGACCTCACTGACTACAGATCCACCAATTCCGGTTTCCACTACCTGCTGCACGTTATTTACGTTCAATCCGTAGGATGCAACGGCTTCGCGATCAATTTCAATATTCAGGTAAGGCTGACCGGTGGTCTGCTCCAGGAAGTAGTTATCTGTTCCCGGTAATCCTCCTAAAATGGAAACAATATCGCTACCAACCTGATTGAGCACATCCAAATCTTCTCCAAAGACTTTCACCGCGATATCGGATTTTACACCACTCGTCAGTTCATCAACCCGCATGGCAATTGGCTGTGTAAAGTTATAAGCTAACCCCGGTTCTGTTTCGAGGTATGGCCTGATCATATCTATGATTTTCGGTTTCGTCATTCCGGACCGCCAACTCTCTTCAGGTTCCAGCACCACCCAAACATCTGTTTGATGCACACCCATCCAGTCATTGGCCAGATCGGAGCGCCCTGTTTTGGGAACTACAGTTTTGATCTCAGGAATATTTCGAATCAATTCCCCGGCCAGCCAGTCAGCATTTTCGACGGACTCTTCTAGGGTGACAGAGGGCATTCGTATCTGTTCTACTAAGATTGATCCTTCCTCAAGTTCCGGGAGAAACTCTGTTCCCAAAAATGGGACTATTACCAGTGAAGAGATAAAAACTATCATAGCTACACTGATGGTAACCAGTTTATGATCCAGGCTTCTTTCCAGGAATTTCTGGTATTTCGGCTTGAGCCAGTTGATGATATAGTTCTTGCGAACTTTCACACCTTTTCTGAAAATAATTGCAGACATCGCCGGAACATAGACAAGCGCAAGAATAAGCGAACCGAACACCGCCGCCGCAACTGTAATCGCCATCGGACGGAAAAGAATACCCTCCATTCCGGAAAATGTCATAATGGGCACATAGACCATCAAAATAATTAACACTCCAAAAAAGATGGGTCGCGCCACCTGGTGTGCAGCTTTTCGGATAACAGCCATTCGAGACTGTTCATCTTTATCCTCATGGAGCCGGTGAACGATATTCTCCACCATCACCACAGATCCATCCACAACCATTCCGAAATCGATCGCTCCAAGACTCATCAAGTTTGCGGCCAGCCCCAGCTCACCCATTCCAATAAACGCAAAAAGCATGGAAAGCGGGATAACGGATGCCACAATTAATGCACCGGATATCTCACCTAAAAGGAGCAATAGAACTACAATTACAAAAAATCCTCCCTCAACAAGATTGATCGTAATGGTGCCGGTGGTTCGGTCAACAAGATCAGACTGATCATAAAACTTCTCTATAAATACTCCCTCCGGCAGACTTTTATTGACCTCTTCGATACGATCATTAATGTCACTGATGACTTCCCGTCCGTTTCCGCCTTTCAGCATCATTACAATACCGGTCACCACCTCTCCATTCCCATCCTGAGTGACGGCTCCCTGCCGGAGCTGCTCACCGAGCCTTACTTCTGCCAGGTCTTTCACATAAACCGGCCGGCCGCCAAGGTTGGTCACCACAATATCTTCTATGTCCTGTGCCCGCGAAATTTGCCCAAACCCCCTGATGATATACTGCTCGCGATTGTGCTCCAGAAAATTACCGCCCGAAACGCTGTTGTTATTCGAAATTGCTTCAACAATCTCGGCCAATCCCACTCCAAAAGTTCGTAGTTTTCCGGGTTGAATCTGAACTTCATACTGTTTCACAAAACCGCCAAAAGAGTTCACCTCTGTCACTCCTTTCACGGTTTTTAACTGCGGCGCAATGGTCCAATCCTGAATAGTGCGAAGTTCTGTTAACGAGTAGCCGTTTCCTTTCACCACATACTGAACTATTTCTCCCATGGCTGTGGAGATTGGGCCAAGCTGAGGTGCATCCACGCCTTCGGGAAGATCATCAGCAATACTTTGAACACGCTGACTTACGAGTTGACGTGCAAAGTACGTATCTGTTCCTTCCTCAAACTCAATCGTTACAGCAGACAGTCCGAACTGTGAAATAGACCGGACCTCTTTCACATCCGGCAATCCGTTCATAGTGGTTTCTATCGGGTAACTCACGAGCCGTTCCACATCGTAAGGTGAATACCGGCCCGCTTTGGTGATAACCAAAACCTGTTCCGGAGTCACATCCGGCAGGGAGTTGATAGGAATCTCCATCATGGCCCGTATGCCGCCAAACGCCATCAAAACAACCAATGCAAGGGCTACGAACTTCTGTTTCAGACTAAAATCGATGATGCCTTTAAGCATGATTAATCCTCCGCAAACTCTTCAAATTTACCCAGTGCCTTCAGGCTGAAGATTTGAGTAACGGCAATCTCCTCCCCTTCTGTCAGACCGGACGATACAATTGCCGAGTCAGTTAACAACCGATCAATTTCTATAGGCCGGTTTTCATAGTTCAGATCATCTATTTTCACAAAAACTGTAGCATTTTGTCCTTCAAACTGTATGGCATCCATTGGAATGGCAATGACTTCACTCCGCGTATTTGCCTCATATTCGATTCGTACTGATTGGCCGATAACCGGCCACTGATCTACCGTTTCAACCTGGGAGTTAGCAATAATTGCCCGGTTCTCCTGATCAAGACCGGGCTGAATGGATGTGATTTCTGAGTTTACCGACATCGCACCCTGACTGCCTTCCCGGTTAGTTCTCTGAGAAATGACAGCTTTAGCTCCTACTTGCAAAAAAGGGATATCCGCAGGGTCAATAAAACCACGAACCAGAACCTCCCGGTTATCCACAATATCTAAAAGCATATTATTAGCATTTACTGCACTGCCCAGATCAATCATATGGTGATTGATCTTTCCGTCAATAGGGGCGTAAAGAATCAGTGTTGCATTTTCATTCTCCTGCATATTTTCCCAGGCAGCCAGTTGCTGTTCATCAATTCCTACGGCTGAAAGTCTCGCTCGTGTTGCCCGAACCCTGGTGCTGGCTCTGCTTAAATCTGCGGCAGCTCTGTCCAGTGAGCTCTGCGGACTAATTTTACGTTCAACCAGGGTGGAAAGTCGCTGAACCTGCTGCTCGAGATAAGCCCTCTCTGCAAGTGCTTCCAGGTAGTTCGCTGCTAACTCAGCAAATTCCAGACTCTCCATTTCAAGAAGCGGTTCTCCCTTTCGAATCTCTTCTCCCTCATGAGCAAAAATCTTGGTAATCCGACCGTCAACAGGGGTACTGACTACAGCTATATGTTCAGGAGCAGCCACCACTATTCCGGGAACCGTCATTGGGTATGAAAACAGTTGCCGGGTAACACGATAGTGCTCTATCGACAGATCAGATGCCTGCTTTTCGGTTAAACTAACCTGTTTAACACTCAGAGCCTGATCCCCTGTAACAGATGGTGGCGAAGAGACATCCAGATCATCTACCGGCTCCGGCTCACCACTGCAAGCAGTAAAAAGTAACAGAGCCGTCACCGTTAGTTTTAAAAATTTGATGATTACTTTTTTTAACTGTTTCATAAGATCCTCACTCACTGAATACAAGTTCATTTGGTAAATATCTTTCCAATTCAATCAATTGCAGATAGTAATTGCGCAGTGATTCGTAATATTGTTGCTGACCATTTAAATAGGTTCGTTGTGCTTCGAGTACACGAAGTAGGTCCAGCTCTCCCATTCGATACCCCTCTTGTGTCAGTTCAAGCAAACTTTCTGATCGATCCTGAATAAAATCTCTGAACGAGATAATCGATTTCCTGCTGGTTTCGTAACTGTGCCAGGCATTCTCTGCCTGCTGTTTCAGCGACAAAACTGTTTCATTTACGCTCCACTCTTTTTGTCGATGTATGGCCCGTGCCTGTTTAACATTTCGGCTCTCATTCATGCCAAACCAAAGTGGAACAGAAATTCCGACTTCAAATCCATTAAAGTCGTATCCGGCACCAAAATCCTGTCGATAGTAGTTGATCCTCAAATCAGGTAAATAACTGCTTCTTGCTGCTTGAACACCGCGAAGTGCTGCATCAGACTGGCTCACTGTTGACTGTACTTCCGGCAATTCACTCACGTTTTGCATCACCAAATCCTGTGAGATCTGTACATCAAAGAAAGAAAGCGTATCCGGATAATTAATTCCGTATTGCTGTTGTTCGGGATCCAGACCGATCGCTGTAAACAGAGCATACCGTGATCGATTCTTTTCATCTTCAGCCCTGTTTAACTCATTTTCTGCATTGGTAAGCTGTATTTCGGCCTGTATTAAATCCAGTTCTGTCGACTCTCCAACCTCCAGCCTGGCCTCTGCAATCTCTTTCAGCTCTAGAGCTAACCCTACCTCCTGCTCTTTGATCTGAACAAACTTTATCGCATATGCCAATTCGGTATACGCACTTTTTACACTAGCTCTGACACTCTTTTTCGTTGCTTCAAACTCCAAATCAGCCACACGAGTCTCCGTTCTCGCTTTTTGATTCTGATAGTAGCCTCTCAGTGGAAACGCAATTGTTTGAGACACCCCCCATCGCTGCTCGGAAAACAGATCCCCGTCTAGACCTTCCTTGAAGTAGTAAAGTTCCGGACTCTCCACCCCCCAAGCCATACGATGCTCCATCGATCGAACCTGAACCTCCTGCTCCATTCGATTTAATTCCGGATTGTTTTCGAACGCTTTTTGAAGGGCATCTTGTACCGACAATTCTGAAATCTGTGAAAAGCTGGCCGTTGGCAAAAAAAGTGATACCAGAACAAGTACGAATAGAATTTTTTTAACTTCTCCTAACATCATTCAAACTCCTGAAATTTATGATCAAACTACCCTATCTTAATTTTAGACAAATTTATCCATTATTCCTACATATTTATTGAGTAACCCTATTTTATATTGAGTTTAGATAAGATGATTTAGCTTCTGTTTTTATTTAATTTCAATCCTGAAATATTATATCACTCCTCAGAAAACCTGCTTCGATGAGTAAAATAAAATCCGGCAATTAAAGATGAATTGTTTCAAAACCTTAACACCAATTGAATCTTATCTAAACGACTCAATTCCATATTTTTTTAAGTCTCCATCTGCCTACATTCAATTTTCAACCAAAAATTAAAAAGGGAGAAGTCATGGAAAATGAAAAAAAATCGGTAACGGTTGGGTGGTTTGAAATACCGGTTCGGGATATGGATCGGGCAGTTAAATTTTATAATGCCATTTTTGATACGAAACTGAGCATACAGACTATTGAAGGGCTTGAAATGGCCTGGTTCCCATGGAATGAAGCGGGTAAAGGTGCAGGTGGCTCTTTGATAGCAGCAGGAAAGCACTATAAACCGAGTCATGAGGGTACACTCGTCTACTTTTCTTCACAGGATGTTGATGTTGAACTTCAAAGAGTAGAAAAAGCCGGTGGAAAGATTCTTCAGAAAAAAACTGAGATTACACCCGATATCGGTTTTATGGCATTGATCGAAGATACTGAAGGAAACCGAATTGCACTGCACTCCCTACATTAAGAGATAAGCTTTCCCTGATCTAATTCCATATTTAACATTGTTTCCAATTTTATCAGATTCAATTATGGCATATGGATCAAGAAACCGGCTCATATTTGTATAACAAATCCGATCTCATTTCGTATTGGAATAGTGAAGTGTAAGTGGAATCAAAAATCCCCTCAACAAAATGTTATTCAACACTTTATCTGTTCTAAAGAAAAACGATAACAGTACGCATCAACCGTTTCAATTTTCATACCTAACCATACTGGGTCTGATAACTGCTCTTCTACTTATCACTGGCTGTGACCTGACCGACAGTGATCAAGATGCAACTATTTTTGAAACAGATTTCAGAAGTGAAAACACAGATTGGGACCCTTTTTATACCGGTTATACGGTTAGCGACGAAGAGAACATGGAGTTCGACAACGGTATAAAACCACTTCCTGAACCATTAAACAGCTCGGAGAATGGTTACTACATAACGGCACTAAACCGAAGTGACAATGTGAAAATGCTTCTTAGAAATCGAATAGATGGGCTCGATCCAAATACAACATACAGCGTTCGATTTACGGTACGTTTTGCAACCGAGGAACCATCCGGTTGTGCGGGAGTAGGCGGAGCACCGGGAGAAGCTGTTAAAGTCATTGCAGATGCATCCGAAGTTCGGCCTGAGCCAATCATTGAGAATGAAGGAGATGACGGATACTATCTTTTGAATATTCAATATATGGGTGACTCTCAGGAATGGTATCAGAATGCAATCATGGGAAATATTGCAAACAGCCGCGAATGTGAAGATGGAGAAGAGTTCGAAATTAAGGAAGTCACTTCCGGGCTGAGTCACAGCACGGTTACAACCAATGAAAATGGTGAAGCCTGGCTTATGTTTGGTACACGTTCGGGCTTTGAAGGTCAAACAGAACTTTATTACACCTATTTTAAAGCAGAGTTCAGAAAGTAGTTCACTCTTTCCCAATGAATTAGCTTAAATTCTTGTTGGTAGTAGGCCAAAGGTGAATCATATATCAATAACGAATGAGTCTTAAAAAACCCGGTACACCATTCTCAATTCTGGATCTGGCAGTTGTGACGGAAGGCAGTTCTATTTCAGGAGCGATTTCTAACAGCAGAGACCTGGCAATACAAGCGGAGGATCTCGGCTACAATCGTTTCTGGATGGCAGAGCATCATAACATGGAGAATATTGCCAGTTCTGCCACCTCCGTTCTCCTTGGACACATTGCCGAGGCAACCACCAAAATCCGTGTTGGGTCCGGAGGAGTGATGTTGCCCAATCACTCACCTCTGGTGATTGCTGAACAGTTTGGAACCCTCGCCTCGATCTATCCGGGACGAATTGATCTTGGACTAGGTCGAGCACCGGGTACAGATCAGGTTACTGCCAACGCCATTCGAAGCGATCGCATGCAGCAGGTTCAAAAATTTCCTGAACATATCAAGCAGCTTCAAAAGTACTTATCTACTGAAAACAGCACCGCTGCGGTACGGGCTTTTCCCGGCGAAGGCACTGAAATTCCGATCTGGATATTAGGCTCCAGTACAGACAGTGCATTTCTGGCCGCCGAGTTGGGTCTGCCCTATGCATTTGCCAGCCATTTTGCTCCTCAGCAATTAATGCCTGCCATTCAGCTATACCGCAGACATTTTAAACCATCCAAACAGCTCGATTCACCCTACATCATGCCTCTCGTAAATATTATAGCGTCTGAAACGGATGAGCAGGCAGAATATCTTTCCACATCCATGAAGCAGATGTTTATGGGTGTCATCACAGGTGAGCGTAAACCGATGCCACCTCCTGTGGACGATATGGACTCCATCTGGAATGAGCACGTAAAGTATGGAGTCAACCAGATGCTTACCTACTCTTTCATCGGCAGTAAAGAAACCATCGAAAAAGATGTAAACCATTTTATTGATCAAACCGGTGCAGATGAAATTATGATAGCCTCTTACATTTACGATCATAATGAAAGGGTGAAATCACACCGCCTTTTCTCTGAAGTAATGAGTGCAACATTTGCCTGATGATAATCGGCTTAATTTTTATCAAAATTTTCTTCCTCAATTTCGTAGCGCAATTCGTACATTCTTGTTGAAACTTTTTTTCATGATTGAGTCTAAATATCAAACAACAAGCAAAAGTTATGAGCAGTAAACCAATTGTAGGCGTAGTAATGGGCAGCGACAGCGACTGGCCAACCATGAAAGAGGCAACGGAAATTTTAGATCATTTCGGAGTTCCTTACGAAAAACAGGTCGTTTCTGCGCATCGAACACCTGATGTTATGGCAGAGTATGGATCCCTCGCCCGTGAACGTGGATTAAAAGTGATCATTGCCGGTGCCGGTGGTGCCGCTCACCTTCCCGGAATGCTTGCCGCTTACACTACACTCCCGGTAATTGGCGTGCCTGTGAAGACAACAGCACTTGGCGGACTCGACAGCCTCTACTCGATAGTACAGATGCCTAACGGTGTGCCCGTAGCCACAGTTGCAATTGGAAAGGCTCGCAATGCCGGCCTGCTCTCTGTGCGGATGTTGAGCATGAATGATTCGGCTCTGGCCGATAAACTTGACGATTACCATCTCAGCATGGCGGATGAATCGATCGAAAAAACCAAAAATCTGAAGTAGTTACGTCAATTGAAAAATAAAGTTATCAATATCACAATTCTGGTTCTGCTAGCAGTTTTTATCCTCTTCCGGGTAAATACTGCATTGAATCAGATGAACAGTGACGATCAACAACCGTCACAATCTATTGAAGAATTTCCCACTGTATTTACAGGAGTAATGCCTTGTGCAGATTGTCCGGGTATAGAATCCACTGTGTTGATTGAAGAAGAAAGTTTCACGGAGTGGAGTCACTATCAGGATCGTGGAGATAATCTCTACCAGGTGGATGGTAACTGGAGTTTTTCAGGAGACACACTTAAACTCTATCGCGTTGAAGGCGAATTACATAAAGCATTTTTATACAGTAAAGATCAACTGCAGCTTCTGGATCGTGATCTTCAATCGATATCGAGTGAACTTGAAGATCAATATAGCCTCACCCGATCGCCCGAAGAGGAATCCATTCGCAGCAGGCATGCTGAACTTCGACGAAACGGGATCAATTTTTTAGCCAGCGGTAATGAACCCTTTTGGTCTGTACACGTTAATTTTGAGAGTGATTTGATCTATAAAACTCCTGAAGAGGAACAAACTTTTTCTTTCTCTGACGTTACTGAATCTAAGGAAGAGGATCAGACTCTATACAGCAACGAAACACTTCAGCTAAATGTATCGTCGGGCTACTGCAGGGATTCCATGAGTGGGTTTCTGTTTACCCACAAAGTTACCCTTCAGATCAACAGTCGGGAACTGAGTGGTTGCGGAAGATACCTCTAACTTGGTCTAAGTTTTGGCGAGCTTTCTGTTGTGCTCAATGATTCTGTGATAAGCTTCCAGAACGGCTTCCGTTGTATTTTTTTCAATCACCGTTCCATGCTGTTTTGCAATTTCCCGGGCATTGAGAGGAGCAAATGCCAGCTTCACCGCTTTTAGCGCCGGTACATCTCCGCTGCTGTCACCGATGTAACCCATCTTATCCAAAGGAATATCCAGTGCTTTGCTCAGTAGTTTAAATCCCTGAAGTTTGTCGTTACCCGGCATCAGGGTATTCACGGAAATGTCTGTAGCATGAACTTCCAGTCCCGGAAAGTCCCGGCTTACCTTGTTCAAAATCAAATCATGCAATTTTTTAATGACCTCTTGGTCCATACCGACAATTCCGGCATCCATCATTTTAGTAAACTCAAGATTGATTCCGGGATAATCGGGAAGAACTTCTGTTGTGAGCCACTTTTTCATCTGTCGGATCGGTTCAATTGCCCCATTCTCGGTACTGATGGCTGTTTCAAACCGATGACCTTCCCAGTGAAAAACCCCTGCACTTTCAAAAACAAACGGTAACCGAATATCCAGCCATTGAGCAACTGCTTCGGCATATGGAAATGGACGACCGGTACAGATTGTAAGTGGCGGAATCAGATCTGACGTTCTGCTCTCAACATTCAGCTTTCTGATTTCATTAATCGCTTCCCAATCGGGAGTTTTAAACGGTTCAGATATGCATCCATCAAGATCTGTTACAAATAGTTTGATCATTACAGTTCGTTCTCAGTACTTAGTTATCACTGTTTCTGTTTAGGTGATCCGGAAAGAAGAGTCCGATAACAAAAAGGATCAGGCCAATCATAAGTAAAATTTGATACCTATTTTCATAATCGGCGTACTCCTGACTGGAGAATTCACCTCTTTCCAACTCATCAAGTCTGGCAAAAAAAGGTTCAATATTATCACTTCCTGACCGGATAGCATAAAACTCTCCACCTCCGCTATTCGCAATTCTTCTCATCGTATTCTCTTCGAGCCGGGTGGTTACGGTGTTACTCTGCCGATCGCGATGATAACCCGTCATTCGTCCCTGTTCATCATAGATGGGGATAGGGCCACCCTCCGTTGTTCCTATGCCAACTGTAAATACGGTTACACCCCGTTCAGTCAGTTGATCCAGTGTCTCGTCATAATCCGGACCATGATTTTCACCATCACCAATAAAGAGTAACACATTTGATGCATTCTGTCTTTCAACGGAATCAAAAACTTCTATTGCACGCTCCATGGCCGACTGAAAATTACTTCCGGGTACCGGCATCTGATCCGTGTTGGCAACATCCAGAAATAGTCGAAGAGCAGAATAATCCGTTGTGATGGGTGCCTGAACATATGCTTCACCAGAAAAAACAATCAGCCCGATCCGGTCTCCTGCAAGCCTGTTTACCAATCGATTGACTTCAAACTTTGCTTTGTCTAATCGGCTTGGGCGAACATCTTCCGCATTCATGCTTCGCGACAGATCCAGGGCAACCATTATGTTCAGTCCCGAACGCTGAATCTCCCTGACTTCCGTCCCAATTTTGGGCCCGGCAAGTGCAATTATGAAAAAGAGAAGAGCAGCCAGTATGCTGAACATGCGGACTTTATCTCCCGTACTCCAGAAATTTTTTCGCAACTGGTTGATCAACCGGTCATCAAACAGTTTTTCTCTTTTCTTGCGCTGTTGTAATCTAAACCAATAGTACAGAGCATACAGAACCGGAAGAAGCAGTAAAAACCATAAATAGGAGCTGTTTTCCCAAATCATAGAATGAAATTTGTTTTAAAGCTGATAAAAGATAGCACACTTTTTACAGAAGACGAATGCAGAATCTAAGTTTAACAGCGCTATGAGATATTCAGCCAATTAACCTAACGCTCTTCATCAAGCACTGGTATTTTTTAACGCAAACATCGTTTCTTAAAAGGATTCGCCTGCCTCCAGATGATGTTTCTCCTCAGCAGGTGCTATTTTAAACAACCAGAAAATACCCGACAGCACCAGCAGTCCGGAAAATATTGCCATCGTCTCTCTCAATGAGAGGATATCAAACTCCAAAATCAGCGCCGCAACGGTAACGGAAATGGATTGTGCCAGCGTAAAGAGTAACCATTCCAGGCTAAATACCCGTCCGCGATATTGATCCGGTGCACGGCGCTGAACTAAAACCGTACTCATCACCCAGTTTGATCCTGAGGCCATGTGCGCCAGCATTACAAAAAGTCCCATCCAGAACAGCATCTCAGAGTAGCTGACAAATGCATACATCAATCCGGCACTGATCATAAAAAATCCCATTCCTTTTACCCAGGAATTTTCCCGTTTAAACACTCTGCGTCCCACAACAGGACCGATTCCCGTTCCGATTCCCCTGGCCGCATATAGAATTCCCAGACCAATACTGCCCATCATCAAAACGTCCTCGGCCACAATAATCAACATGTAAACCAGGGCTCCGATACACATTGTAAATGTACCTTTTGCGAGAGTTGGCCTTAATACATCTTTATTGGTCCGCAAATACACAATCCCATCCCGGATTCCGTGAAGCGGATTTCGGGTTCTGTGTTTCTCCTCAGACGACATCATTTGTTGAGGAATCTCAGCTTTGTAAATGAACCAGGATGAAACCATATAAGTAATCGCATTGATCAGAAATACAAGATCTGTCCCCAGCCATTCTGTAGCGAAACCGCCAAGTGCCATACCGGAAGTAAAGATGATACTCCATGATGCAGCCGAGAGTATGTTGGCGTTTACTAACTCCCCGGGCGTTGTAACATTTGGAATGGATGAGGTTTTGGCCGGTTCAAAAATTGCCGAAAATGCCATTTGAATGGCAATTAGCAGATAGGCCAGCCAAAGCAGTGACTCAGACGAAATAAAAATAAACCCAAGTACGACCACTCCCCGAATGATATCGCACCAGATCATCAGCTGACGTCGATTGAACCGGTCTGTAATGTACCCGGCGATGGGTGAAAAGGATGCCAGACTCAGCATCTTTACCACGATGATCAACCCAAGCAGTAGTTCTGATCCGCTGTACCTCTGAATGATTGCGTATACCGCAAGAATCCCAAACCAATCGCCGAAATTAGATATAATCTGAGCCAGCCATAATCTTCTGTAATCGTGATTATTGCGAACTAAATCTAAATATGGCTTGATTTTACTTTTCAACAGTGTTTTTGATTTGCAGAGCAGGTTCGGATCATCAATTGAAATCACAGAATTGAGGACAGGAATAACCGGTGCTTACGTTGATGAATGTTTCATCTATTTAACCCCGGTACTTCCAAAACCGCCTTCACCGCGGTTGGATTCGGGAAGAGTTTCAGCCGCCTCTTCAATTTCAGGCTGATAAACGGGAGCTATAACCATTTGAGCAATTCGATCGCCGTGTTTAATCACAAAGGGTTCGTCACCATGGTTAATCGCGAGTACCTTTACTTCGCCCCGATAGTCGGAATCAATTGTGCCGGGAGAATTTAACATGGTAATCCCCTGTTTATAGGCAAGACCGCTTCTTGGACGTATCTGTGCTTCGTAACCGTGTGTAAGCGCCATCTGTAAACCGGTAGGAATCAAGTCTCGCTCGCCCGGTTTAAGTGTTTTCGGCTCAGTTAGTGCAGCACGAATATCCATACCAGCGGCTTCATCACTTTCGTAAGAAGGCAGAGGTAAATCCCCCGCATGATCCAGTTTTTTGAAATAGATTTTAATCTTGTCCCCTGCGTTCATAATTAATTAATCGAACTTTTACATTTCCAAAAATTACACGTACATGGGCTTCTACAGGAACGCGTAAATCATCTGCAGAGAACCACGATTTAAATGTACCGTTGAATCCAAAAGGTCCATCAATATCTGCCGTTCCATCACTTCTGTACGTTTCAATGGGTTCATCAAATGCGTCATATTCACGCATCTCAGTTTTCGTCCTGCTTTTTGCCGACACTATACCCATTTCGTCTTCAGTATAAACCGGTAGCTCATAGGATTCATCCAAACCGGCAAACATTCTAGCATAGTAAAAAATGATGTCGCCACCACTGGCCGGTTCTACCAATTCTAAAGTGTCTGTAGGCTCACCCTTTTCAAAGAATTGCACTTCTTCCGCCTCTCTGTCGAAAATGACGCGAACGCGATCGTACTCATCATCATGAATATCATCCCGCCAAAACACATGGCTGTATGGCCAGTTTTCATTGTATTGAAATAAATTTTCATAATTTACAATACGGGTACCCATAAATGGCAGCTTTTTATTTGATCGCATTGTTGTGCGAAGATGATATGCCTTCTCCCCGCCATAGGTTGTATCCGGGAGTAACTCCACATCTACCCAGCCAAGGGTAAAAAAACCGTATCTCACCTCATACTCGAAAACTTCCCGGGTCTCCAGCATCTCCTGCATGGAAGGCACCTCTTCCCTGTCTCTTTCGTAGGTAAAATCTGATTGTGCAAATAGGGCAGGTACTGCCAACAGCCATAAAATGTTACTCAACAAATGCTTTAAAAGCGTCTTCATCATATCCAACTAAAATTGCTTCTCCTTCTACTAAAACGGGACGTTTGATCATAACCTGATGTTCCAGCAACTGTTCAAACAACTCGTCTTCACTCAAATCCTTATCCTTCAAACCCAGTTGCCGCCATTTCATCCCACGCCGGTTAATCAGCACATCCAAACCGATCTGATTTACAAATGATTGCAGTTCGTCTCTCGTCAGCGGCTCTTTTTTCAGATCAACAAATTCATATTCAATCTCGTTATCTTTCAGCCACTTAAATGTATCGCGTACTTTGTTACAGTTTTTAATCCCGTAAACTTGTATCATTCCTTTACTTCTGATTTTTTAAGTTTTTGTTTCATAAAAAATACAACATTTTCGTGACGATATCGTCACCTTTACCAAAAAGAACTGATTACATCAACACTCCATTTCATATCAACCCGGTTATAGTGATTTTTTACAAAAAACGTTTCTTCATCCTCCCATTCTTTATGTTATTACTGGTTACCGGTTGTAACCAAAGCAGTGATCAGCGCGATTTTGAACGTGCTGCGTTCAGCCTACCCGAGGGTATTACTGAAACCAGTGGCAACGGAACCGTCATTAACAGTGATCCGGACGACTGGCGAATTTCTCCGTTCTTCCAGGGAGTGGTTCAAATTGATCCCGCGTATCCAAATCCGGTTCTATCCTCTAATCAAGTTTCATTGGATGTAATTATTACAGGTACAGATGCTGTATCTGAATTAATTGTTTACGCTTATTATGGCAATAACAATGTCCGGCCTGTTTTTGAAGATTTTCGAGCTCCTGTTCCAACAGGGCTGACATCTCTTCCTCTATCACCACTTGATATCGCCCGATTCAGAGAAAATCCACAAGGCACGTATCGAATTGTACTTCTGGATGGCAACGAAAATGTTATCTCCTATGGGGATATCCGGGTTGAATAAGGAATTAAATCTGTATTGTCATTAAGGCGGTCAGCCTATATCTTCATCACTTATGCCAAAAGATAAACTTACACCATCAGAAAATGCGATTTTACGGGAACTGATTTACCCCGAACCTTTTTCTCATATTCAGGAAGAGACAGGCCTCAGCTATGGAGCCATCCGCGACGATTTAATCAAGCTGATCAATCACGGATATATCGAAGTTTTCGACTCCGCTACCCTCATCTCTGTATCCCCTTTTTACGATTCCGACAATATTCAGCAGTTCAGCTTTAAAGCCACAAAAACAGGACTTAAACGAATTCAGAGCCATGCAATTTGAATCTACCATAGACGATCAGTCGTTTGAAGTTAATATTGATGATGACAGCAGTTTTGCTACCGTAAACGGCAAAGAGATGCCTTATGAGTTGATTGTTCAAGCAAACGGACGTGTACTTTTCCGGACCGGAACTAAATTACATATCATCGATAATATAGAAGTAGAGAAACAGACAATCTCCTTCTCTATTGACGGCAAATTTGTAAAGACTGTTGTAAAAGATGACCAGGAACTGCTGCTTGAGCGTCTTGGATTTTCAACAGAAGAACTGGCCTCAGCCGGTTTACTGGAAGCGCCCATGCCGGGTAAAATCCTGGAGCTTCTTGTTAATGAAGGAGACGAAGTTGAGGAAGGCCAACCGGTAGTCATCCTCGAAGCCATGAAGATGGAAAATGAATTAAAATCCCCTACAGCCGGTACGGTGGCTACTATTGTTGTTTCTGAAAATGACAACGTCGAAAAAAATCAAACTATTTTAGAGATCGAACCACGTGGATAAATTTGTTATTGAAGGCCCGACCCCGTTAAAAGGTGAAATTGCAATCAGCGGTTCCAAAAATGCCGCACTGCCCCTTATGGCGGCTTCTATTTTGGGAAACGGCCCCTCTACCCTTCACCTTATACCCAAACTTCGCGACATCTATACATTTAACAATGTAATTCGCGTAACAGGTACAAAAGTTGAATTTCACGAAGCTGAAAATAAACTGGTAATTGATCCTACTCATCTGAGTCACACGGAAGCCCCGTACGATCTGGTCAGAAAAATGAGGGCTTCATTCTATATGCTTGGAGCGTTGGTTGGACGAACCGGACAGGCCAAAGTATCCCTTCCCGGCGGTTGCGCGTGGGGACCGCGTCCTGTGGATCTCCATCTGAAAGGAATGGAAGCTATGGGCATAAATATCGACCTGGACGAAGGATACGTTTACGCTTCAATCGATGGTGACGATGTGGAAGGCGGCGAGTTTACTCTCGACCCGAGCAGTGTTGGCGCTACCATTAACCTGGTTTTGGCAGCTGTAAAACGAGCCAAAAAATTTGTGATAAAAAATGCGGCAAAAGAGCCGGATGTAGTTCTTCTCTGCAACATGCTGGTTAAGATGGGAGCTGACATTGAAGGCATCGGGACAGATACCCTAACGGTTCGGAAAGCGGATGAACTCCGGGGAGTTGAAATGTCTAACGATCCCGATCGTATCGAAACCGGAACCTATATGATTGCTGCAGCCATGCATCCGGAATCCGACCTTACACTAACCGGATGTAAACCCGAAGACCTTGGAACCTTTCCAAAACACTTTAAAAAACTTGGTGTCGATTATTCAGTGGATGGAACTACCATAAGGATCAGATCGAAGGAAAAAATCAATCCGGTATCCGTGAAAACAGAAATCTATCCGGGCTTTCCAACAGACCTGCAGGCTCAGTGGGCAACACTTATGACTCAGGCTGATGGAGAATCTAAAATCACCGATACCATCTACTTCGATCGTTTCAGCTATGTACCGGAGCTAAACCGGCTGGGAGCAAAGCTGAAAGTGGAAAAAAACAGGGTAACCGTAAACGGCAAAACCGAGCTTTCGGGTGCATCCGTAATGAGTACCGACCTTCGGGCAAGTGTCAGCCTGGTTATGGCCGGTATGGCAGCAGAAGGGACTACTGAAGTACTTCGGGTTTACCATCTCGACCGGGGATATGAAAACCTCGAAGATAAGCTGAACAGCGTGGGTGCATCTATAAAAAGAGTCAGTGAAGAGTAAAAGTTTGTACCCTTCAATTCTTTATTCATTCAATATTTAATTATTAGTCAACTTTCTGCTATATTTAAACATTGGACTAGTTCGAAAACTTTTCTGCGAACTCGACATACTACTATATTGATATTTAAAGTTTTACGACATATCACCCCTTATTTGATTTTTCGCCTCAAAGCGGTCTGCCGCTCTGACGCGTTCTCAGATTTTGGTATTTACGGGCCTGAGAAAGCGCCCACACCTATTTCTAACAAGAATTCTAACTGTTTAGCAGCTCGCTCGGCTTCTGCTCGTGCAAATGCCCATCTGGAATATGATGTAACATTTTTCAAGACAAACCAGATCTTTTTGATTGTGAAGTGTAAGCTTAGCGAATTGCTGATGAAATTTTACCGCTTACATGAAGAACCAGATAATTATACACTCATCGGGCAAACAAACCCGTGTTGCACTGCTGGAAAATGGAGAACTGGCACAACTTTTTATAGAATCTGAAGAGAACCAGCGAACGGTAGGTGACATCTACCTGGCTCGCGTACATAAGGTAATGAGTGGTATCCGCGCCGCATTTATCGATGTTGGCATGGAAAAAGACGCTTTTCTACACTTTTCTGATGCCGGTGATCATCTCGGTGATTATATCAAAATGATGAATGGTCCTAAGAGTATCTCCAAAGATGCCAATAAAGATCTTCAGAAATTTGATAAGCTATCCAATAACGACAAACAGATTCTGGCAGGTAAACTGCTTCAGAACAACCAGCGTATTCTTGTTCAAATAGTTAAGGAACCGATCGGTTCCAAAGGACCACGTGTTTCAACCGATATTACTATTGCCGGGCGATTTCTCGTTCTGATCCCAATGGGGAACTACATTGCGATCTCAAAAAAGATCAATAATGGAAAAGAGCGCAGACGCCTGAAGAAAATTGCAGGAGATATGTTGCCTGATGGGTTTGGCGTAATCATACGAACGGTTGCCCAAGGACAAGATAAGGAGTCTCTTGAAGACGACATGCGCACCGTTCTGAAAAAGTGGGAGCGAATTCTCAACAAGCTTGAAAATGCCAAACCGCCAACTCTTCTCTACAAGGATCTGGATATTACCGAAAGCTTGATTCGCGATCTGTTTGCCAAACAGTACGACCGCGTTCTGATTGATGATTATCAGCTTTACAAATCCATCAAGAGCTATGTATCTCAGATTGCGCCTAAAATGCTGCCGAGCGTTCAGCTCTATAAAGGGAAGGATCACATTTTTGATCACGTAAACGTAGGTCACGATGTAAATTCCATCTTCAGTCCGCGGGTTCGAATGCCATCGGGCGGTTACCTTATTTTTGAGCAAACAGAAGCAATGTATGTTGTGGATGTTAACTCCGGGCCCTACGCAGCGAAGGAGAAGCAAGAGGATAACTCCCTCAAAACCAACCTGGAAGCTGCACGCGAAATCGCTAAACAGCTTCGATTAAGGGACATTGGTGGAATCATTGTAGTAGACTTTATTGATCTGCGCGATGATAAAAACCGCAAAAAGATTTATGACGAACTGAAGAAAGAGTTCAAGAAAGATCGTGCCAAAACAAATGTTATCGGCATGAGCGATTTTGGCTTGGTTCAGATTACACGTCAGAGAATACGACCCAGCGTGGTTAACTCGGTATCCAAAGTCTGCCCGATGTGCGGTGGCTCAGGCTCTGTAGTAAGCCAGGATACCATTGTAACCGATATTGAAAGCTGGATCAGTAAATTTAAGTACAGTACGGAATATCGCGCTGTCGACATCTACATCAACCCGTACCTGAGATCTTATCTCACACGCGGTCTGTTCAGCCTGAGATTTAAATGGATGCTCAAGTACAAAGTGAAACTCACTTTTATTGCAGATGAGACGATATCACTGAACGAGTTTAAAGTTACACTTGCAGGATCTGACCTTGAAATTACAGACGTAGTACTTCAGGGAGACTCACTCGATACAATTTTAGCAGCTCATGAGCAGCAGAGCAGAGAACTGGATAAAGGCTCAGATATATCCAGACAGGTAGACTATTACTCTAAAGACGATGATAATGGTAAGTCTAAGCGGCCAAGTCGTCCTAAGAGACCAGCCCGGCAAAACAACTAAAAGATTTAAGTTTCACCGAATTAAAGAGAATTGATTAAATGACAAATTTGAAAAATTTGCATGCCACGACCGTTCTGGGAATTATTCACAACGGAAAAGTAGCATTAGGAGCAGACGGACAGGCAACACTGGACAAAACTGTAATGAAGTCTACAGTTAAAAAAGTTCGTGAACTGCAGAAAGGAACCATATTAGCAGGATTTGCAGGTTCTACGGCTGATGCATTCACACTATTTGAAAAATTTGAAGAGAAATTAAACAGCTATAACGGAAATCTTCAGCGGGCAGCCGTTGAAATGGCTAAAGAGTGGAGAAAAGATAAATTCCTCCAGAAACTTGAAGCCCTTTTGGTCGTTGTAGATAAAGAAACACCCCTTCTCATTTCGGGCCAGGGTGATGTGATTGAACCGGATGACAAAATTCTGGCAATTGGCAGTGGCGGCTCATATGCACTTGCAGCCGCGCGTGCATTAAAGGAAAATGCGCCACAACTTTCAGCCAAGGAAATTGTTGAAAAAGCGCTGCATATTGCCGCTGATATCTGCATCTATACGAATCATAATTTGACCATTTTAGAAATTGACGAGTAGTAACATGAAGTTAGTAGAACAACAAAATTTAACCCCGCGACAGATCGTCGCAGAGCTCGATAAATATATTATCGGCCAGAAAGAAGCGAAACGATCCGTTTCTATTGCACTCCGTAATCGATGGAGAAGATTAAAATCTGATCCTGAAATTCGTGACGAAATTATTCCGAACAACATTTTAATGATCGGCCCTACCGGTGTAGGTAAAACCGAAATAGCACGACGATTGGCTAAACTGGCCGGTGCACCATTTATTAAAGTTGAGGCTTCTAAATTCACAGAAGTTGGCTATGTAGGCCGTGATGTGGAATCTATGATTCGTGATTTGACAGATATCGCCATAAACATGGTGAAAATGGAAATGCAGGAGCGCGTTAAAGGGAAAGCCGCAGAGATTGTGGAAGAGAAGATACTCGATATCCTCATCCCTCCTGTTCGTAAAAAAAGTCCAACATCAACAACTGCTGCAAATACCGGAGAAGTTGGGTTTAACCCTGATAATGCTTCCGATGCAGAGTTAAACGAACGTACCCGAGAGCGTTTCAGAGAAAAACTTAAGAATGGTGACCTCGAAGATCGTGATATTGAAATTGAAGTTGATTCCTCCAAAACCCCGATGATGCAGGTCTTTGGCCCGCAGGGAATGGAAGAGATGGGAGTTAACCTGCAGGATATGCTTGGGAACCTGACCAAGGGACGCAAAAAAACCAAGCGTACACTTCCTATCAGCGAAGCCCGTGAAATAATGCTTGAGCAGGAAGCTGAAAAATTGATCGACCACGAAGCAGCTGTTCAGGAAGCTTTGGAAAGAGTTCAAAATCAAGGAATTGTATTCATTGATGAGATCGATAAAGTAGCAAGTGATTCATCATCCAGCAGTAAAGGCAGCGGAGAAGTAAGCCGGCAGGGTGTTCAGCGCGATCTCCTCCCCATTGTTGAAGGGAGTACGGTAAATACAAAACACGGTATCGTTAAAACCGATCATATCCTTTTTGTCGGTTCTGGTGCTTTCCATGTATCTAAACCATCAGACCTGATACCTGAACTACAGGGCCGTTTTCCAATACGTGTTGAACTGAACTCTTTAACTGAAGAAGATTTCTTTAATATTCTGACTCAGCCAAAAAATGCGTTGACGAAGCAGTATCAAGCCATGCTTGAATCTGAAGGCGTTACGGTAGAGTTTACGGAAGATGCTATTCGCGAAATTGCCAAGATAGCCGCAGAAGTGAACCAGCAGGTTGAAAATATCGGAGCCCGACGGCTTCACACGATTTTATCGTCACTGCTCGAAGAACTGCTGTTTGCCGTTCCGGATGATATTCAGTCCGGTGAAATTAATATCGACCGGGAGTATGTACAGAAACAGCTCTCCGGATTGGTAAAAGACAAAGATTTAAGTCATTATATCTTGTAAAAAGAAAATTTAATGCTAAAACAAAAGAAACGTTTTAGTTCAATTTTCGTTAGATATTAGGTAGTATCTCTGCAGAGGGATGATTATACTCTTTGAGTAATCTCTCCGTTACATATTAAATACTGAACCAAAATACCGATGTCTGTGAAGAAGTTTCTCGCTCCTCAACTCGCTTTATTGATGATTTTGTCTGCCGTATGGCTTGCCGGTGTGGATAAAGTGATCGTAAGTAATGATAAACACCAGGAAAATTTACACAAATACCTGCAGGTACAGCGCAGGGTTTTGGATAATTATTTTGGTGACACCTCTATAGATCTCCTGTACAAACGCAGTTTAGCCGGGTTAGTAAACGGTATTGAGGACAGTACGCTGGATATTTCGGGTACTCCGATTGATACCACGCAATTCAAAACCGTTCAAAACCTCAGAGATTCTTATAATAGTTTTGAAGAGGCCTATCTCTATGTAGCAAACAACTACCCTGATGAGAATATGTCACAGCTTACGGATAATTCAATCCGTGAAATGCTGGATACTCTTGACCCTCACTCCGTTTACATTGAGCCAGACGATAGTGAGAGAATTGAAGAAGAGTTTGCAGGAAAATTTCAAGGAGTTGGTATTCAGTTCAATATTATTCAGGATACCATTACCGTGATCACAGCAATATCCGGTGGACCGAGCGACCAGCTTGGAATCATGTCAGGAGATCGTATTATCTCTATTGATGACACCAGTGCGGTAGGCTACGATAACGAAGATGTTATGCGCCGGCTTCGTGGTGAAAAAGGCACAAAAGTTGACGTGGAAGTCCTTCGCCCAAGAAATTCAAATCCGATCAATTTTACGATTGAACGGGATGATATTCCCCTCACCACAATTGATACAGATTACATGGTTGATGAACAAACCGGCTATGTAAAAATAAACCGTTTTGCAGCTACAACTCATGAGGAGTTTCTTTCTTCAGTTGATACCTTACGAGAGCAGGGAATGGATCGTATTATCTTAGATCTCAGAAATAATCCCGGTGGTTATCTGAGCCAGGCTATTGCCATATCTGAAGAGTTTTTCCCACGTAATACGAAATTGGTTTCTACCGACAGTAAACATTCGCGCTTTAATCAGGAAGTTTATTCTAGCCGAAATGGTGTTTTGATGGACATTCCGGTTATTGTGCTCGTCAACGAAGGATCTGCTTCAGCCAGTGAAATTGTAAGTGGCGCTATTCAGGATCACGACCGCGGTTTGGTAGTGGGACGAAGAACGTTCGGTAAAGGATTGGTTCAACAGCAGTATGAACTGATCGATGGCAGTAACATCCGGGTAACTATTTCCCGTTATTTAACACCATCCGGCCGACTTATTCAAAAACCTTTCGATGGAAAAAGCGAAGACTATGCTTTTGAGTTTATTCACCGGTCATCTGACCCTGCTGTCGATGCGGAAGAATTCAAAGATCAGGTACCGGATTCATTAAAATACACTACCGAAGCCGGAAGACCCGTATTTGGTGGAGGTGGAATTGTACCGGATATAGTTGTTCAACAGGATACGACATCCTCACCATACCTTTTTAACTTTATGTTAGTAAATCGGGTTGATTTCAACTTTGTGCGTGACTTCCTCGATGATAAAGGCGAAGAGTTCCGAGAAGACTGGGAAAGTGATTTTCAGGCATTCAGAAACGATTTTGAATGGAGTGAATCCGATAAAGAGACCTTCCTGTCTCTGATGAAGGATGAAGGACTGGAAATCGTTGATGATCTGGAAGAACCTGAAGTTGAGGACAATACCCTGAGATTGACACAGGAGATGTATGATGACCTTGTGTGGATGAACTACGGCAGAATGAAAGCTGAAATTGCCCGACAGGTTTGGGGCAGTGAGTATTTCTACCCTATTGTGAATGATTACTTCAATGAGACACTGACCGAAGCAATTAAGCTGTGGGATGAAGTTAAAGAGTTGGAATCTTTTGCAACTACGCAAGCTGCAAGAATGGAATAACTTCTCAGCTTTTTATAAACTTTTTTAAAACGGCCTGTTACAATAGCAGGCCGTTTTTGTATCTGTCCGTTATTGTGACTGCAGCTGTTTCTGTTCGGAGTCGTTTTTCACCCAGAGAGTATGCCACTCCTCCTCTCTCTTTCAGAATTGATCTCTCCGACTCTGAAAAACCGCCCTCCGGCCCAACAACCAACATCAGTTGATCGCCTAAAAGATGTTGTGTTTCTCCTTTATCAATCGTTTCATCAGCATAGATCAATGACATTGATTTTCCTCTTGCGTCAATCGCAGCGGATAAATCCTTGGCAAAACTTACTTTTGGCAGAAATAATCGCAGAGACTGTTTCATGGCAGATAGAACTGTAGACTCCACCCTGTCTAACCGAACATTTCCTTTCTCGCTATGATCCCCTCTGAAAACAATGATCTCATCAGCTCCAAGTTCCACACATTTTTCGACTGCAAATTCGAGCCTGTCCCTCTTCTTGATCAACCCAATAACTAAAGTTATATATGGACTTTTTCTCTCTTCAAGGGTCACATCAAGGATCTCACAAGTCACATCATTTTTGTGAATTTCAGAAACACTGCAATTGAACAACTTTCCATTCCCATCGGTTACAAATATCTGATCACCGGTTCTAATCCTTAAAACACGTGTTGCATGCTTCGCTTCCTGATCTGTAAGACGCAACAGTTTGGGAGTAACTAAATCCGGGGTAGTATAGAAAAGATTCATCGTTTCAAATATCGGGCACTTCGATCAAATTCTGTTTCTCCCGTTTCCAGAACGAGTTTAACATATGGAGTACAAAGTTTGCAGTTTGTACACGCTATTTTTTTCTCCTGAATCTCTGCCAAGCTCTTAATTCCTTTTTCCCTTGCAATACGCTTTATTTCAGCGAAAGAGATCTCGTGGCAAATACATCGATCAACTTTCATGTTTGAGCGTTTTTGTTAAACATCTATTTCTGTTTAAAATGCTTACCCAGTTTCAAACCTTGTCCCTGATAGTTACTCTTGATATCTGATCCATAAATAATGTCCGGAATTTCACTGTTCGGTTCAAAATTCATACTGCAAAAAGTTTGACCGTGTTCAATCAAAAATGGCACATCATGCGATCGAACCTCAAGCACAGCGCGAGCACCGCCATCTTCTGCAGACCCGCCAAATCCGCTGTCAAAAAATCCGGCGTAGTGTGTTCGAAGTTCACCTGAACCTGTATCGTAAGCAATCATTTCCGCTGCCAGATGTTTTGGAATCCGGCATCTCTCCTTGGATGCGAAAATGTAGAATGCTTCCGGTTCTAAAATCAGGTGATCTTCGCTTGCGGATCGAATGGGCTCCCAAAAATCCGAAACCTCATAATGGTTGATCTTATCCAGATCGATTAAATCGCGGTGCTTTTTCGCCTTATAGCCTAAAACATCGTTCTCATTACTATGGAGATTCACACTTAAGAAAAGTCCGTTGTTTACTTTCACCTCATCAAGAGGCAACGGAGTTCCGGACTCATCAAATAGCAGTGGATCACCCGAGTGCACACGAAGCAGATCCTGATCGGTCAAAACCGTATGACCATGACGGATACGAAGCTGGTTTAATCGGTGACCGGTCCTAACCTTGATCGGAAAGGATTTCGGCACAACTTCCAGGTAGAGGTTTCCCTCAAATCCGGGTTCTATCTCTTCAAAACGATGGGAATAATCTGTAATAACCCGAGTGAAGATATCGAGTCGGCCCGTTGTGCTTTTCGGGTTCGCCTTTGCCGTCAAGTTTTCTGCAGATACCAGTCGAACAGATTGGTCTCCATTCCCGTTGAACAATTTCTTTTGTGGAGAAAAATGAGATGCGGGCATTTTCAGCTTCTCAAGAAGCGGAATGATGTAAACGCAATTAGGCTCCAATACAGCACCATCCTCGATGGAGAAGCTGTATTGATGTAGTTTGTTAATTTTTTGCTGAACCGTTTCATTCTCCGGTAAAAAGCTGCTACGCACACGATACGCTTTCTCACCTAGTCGGAGATCAATAGAATTAGGCTGAAACTGATCTTCCTGAATTGGATGACCATCTACTCCGGTAATCACCCCGGCTTCGTTTAAAACCTTCAGTTTTTGTATGGGTAAAATGCCCTTTGTTCGCAATATTACTTCGCTGGTAGTTGTGCTCATAATCGTTATTCATTTAATGATGCGAAGTTAACAATTTATGATCGTTTTTGAAGGCTAAATTTTGTTTGATGAAGAATACATGACCTGTCTCTTTTTGATTCCCCCTTTGTCCTCTCTGTTCTCTTTCATTCACAAATAGTGGTACGTATAAAAACCGTTGTCAGGATATCATCAACTCCGTAGGAGTTATCTTTTTATAACCTTGGGTTTCAACTCAAGGTTTGAGTAAAACCTTAAATCCCTACTGAATAATGGGATTGCCTTGAATTGTTGATTTGAGTTGAAGAGAATGTAGGTCGAAGTACATATTTATTACACAACAAAGTTCAGCGTCTTACTGCCTCAATTCAGATTGGTTTGTGAATTTAGCCCTCTGTTCGGCAGATAAATTTTTTACTCCTTCCTGCTCTACCCATGTTACATCCCGATGGGATGTAGATTGTAAATCCTAATTCCTACTTTTAGATGTTTAATTTGAGTCAATAAAATTATTGAAACCAATAATCATACTATTGTAACTGTTTTGAAACCCTGGAATTAATGTGTTTTCAAGTTGTCCCGTAGGGACAAAATATGGGTAGAAGTACCCATCGGTTCTCAAATTGCCCGCCGAATAGAGAGATTGGTCTGAAATGTTGATTGGAGTTGAGAGGGTAAGTAAAAGTGCTTATTGATTTCACAACAAGGTTCAGCGTCTTAATGCCTCAATTCCGATTGTTTCTTGAATTTAGCCCTCTGTTCGGCAGACAAATTTTTTGCTCCTTCCTGCTCTACCCATGTTACATCCCGATGGGATGATGGGAATAAAATTTGATTAAGGATTATGAATCACGTTAAAAGTATTAAACCAAAGCATTTAACTAAAATGGATTTCACCAAAATTTTCTTCAGATAATTGTATTCTAGTATGTGCAATAACTCCGTAGGAGTGACCTGCTTATAGCCTTGGGTTTCAACCCAAGGTCGGAGCGAATACCCATATCCTCCGCCGAACAGAGAGATTGTTTAAGATACAGGTTTGAATTGAGGCGGAATACAAAAACCTTGTTTTAAACCACCATTTCACCCTCTCTCAAGACTTGATAAAAAAATCTCTGTGGATTCCCGAATTTCTTTTTTCTGCTCATCCGACTTTTTATTATCAAACATATTCACCATAAAATTCACCCGACCGCTGTCGTTGAACGTCTCTCTCTGTTTATCCACGAAATTCCAGTAAAGGTAGTTAAACGGGCATGCTTTCTCCCCCGTCTTTTTTGTCACACTGTATTCGCAATTTTTACAGTAGTCACTCATCTTGTTAATATAATTCCCGCTCGACACATACGGCTTTGAGGCTAAAACACCGCCATCTGCAAATGTGCTCATTCCAAGTACATTCGGAAGCTCCACCCACTCATATGCATCGGCGTACGCGGTTAAAAACCATCGCTCCAATTCTCGCGGATCTGTTTCCGTCAGATTGCTGAAGTTACTCAGGATCATCAGCCGTTGGATGTGGTGCGAATAGGCTTCATCAAATACCGGTTTCAGGCTCTGCTCCATGCACTTCATTTTGGTTTCCCCGGTCCAATACATTTTTGGCAGTTTTTCTGTAAATCCAAAGTGATTTGCATTCCGAACATCAGGCATCATCGCCTCATAATAGATACGGATATACTCCCTCCACCCGATAATTTGCCTCACAAGCCCTTCAACTGAATTGAGTCGTGCATTGCCTTTCCGGTAGCTCTCTACGGCCTTCTCACAAATCTCAGTAGGTGTAAGCAGGCCATTGTTCATGTAAATGGACAGCTGTGAATGAAACAGCGTGTTATTCCCGGTTTTCAGAGCGTCTTCGTACGGACCAAACTGATCCAGGCGCTCACTAATGAATTGATCCAGAAGCTCAAGTGCCTGATCTCGTGTAACGGCGTAACCAAAATTTTCAGAGCTCCCAAAGCTGTCCGGGAAATAGTCGTTGACCATCGCAATGACTTCTTTTGTAATCTCATCCGGCTCAAATCGTTTGATTTCCGGAACCGGGTGATTTTTTGGAAGTGACTCGCGATTCTGCTCGTCGTAATTCCACTCCCCTCCTTCCGGCTCGTCACCGTTCATCAAATAGCCTGTCTTGCGGCGCATCTCCCTATAGAAATACTCCATCCGGTAACCGGGCTCAATCTTCTCTTTCCACTCCTCAGGATCAGCCAGAAAAAAACTATTTGGAATCTCTTCAACCTTGTCACCAAACTCACCGGCCACTTTTCGCAATCTCTCTCTGGAATCCCACTCAGACGGAGTCATAAACGTCAGCTGTCCTTCAAACTGAGATAGTATTTCTTTCAGTCCGTCATCAAAATGTCCGGCCGTAGAATGATAGAGCACATCAAAACCCTTTTCTGCACATTCAAGTGCGAAATGGCGCATACTGCTCAACACATATACGGCTTTCTTCTTGTGATGCGGAACCTCTCTGCCTTTATCGCCGCTCTCCATAAAAATAAGAAGAGGTTTCTCTTTTTTTACCCAATCCGGCCAGGAATCCAGATTAAGCTGATCGTGTAGAATAAAGATTGCATGATCAAAGTTTTTTAAATATGGCTTTTTGATTGTCTGATCAATGTTTTGCAGAAATGGTCGGGACATCGATATTCATTTTTTATTGATTTGATTGCAGATATCACATTTTCTATTAAAAAATCATTTCCTTCTTGCATTTCATTTATATTACTACTTATTTAGTACTGACTTATTCGTAGAATAAAAACTTAGCCCTTTAAATATGCGCAGATCACTCACACCGCTTGGAGAAACTGAAATGGAAATTCTGCACCACGTTTGGGAACTGGAAGAAGCCTCAGTTGCTGATGTTCGTGAAAGAATGCTTGAATACCGAGAGGTAGCTTACACCACAGTAATGACCATCATGAAGAACCTTGCAGACAAAAAATTCCTCAAATATCGAAAAGAGGGGCTCAGTTACATTTACAGTGCTGCCATAAATCCTGATGAAGTTCGCGGAAATCTGGTCCACGAAATTGTAGATAAGGTTTTTAAAGGCTCCACTAAAGATCTTGTTCAGGCACTGGTTAATAAAGAGAACCTTACGGCGAAAGAGCGGGAAGAGATCAAAAATTTGATTGATAATCTGGAGGATTAAACCATGGATGTATTCATCTTTCAACTTTCCGAATTTGCACAGCTTGTTTTTGAAACTATCTGGCTGCCACTTGTTATCTGGACAGTTATTAGTTTTGGTGTATGGTTATTCCTGCAAATGTTTGAAAACGTCCACCCGATCTACCAGTATCACACACGTCTGGCCCTGATCTTTTCTCTCCCTGCCGGGCTCCTCTCTTTGGCATCCATTCATTATATCTCAGACTGGATCACAGCTTCTGCAGGTGAGGGATTGACCATGATTACCGTGATCAGCCCAATAGATATCTCGTTTACTCAGGTTGAGGAGTCTTCCGGAATTCCTTTTATGGTGATAGTCCAATCTTTGGCTGTCGCTATCTTTTTATCAGGTATGATATTTTTCCTGATCCGATTTTGCATGCACGCCATAAACCTGAAAAAACTGCGCAAATCGTTGAACTACATGCCAATATCCGAAGTGACAGCTTTATCTCCTGAAAACAGAGGTTTAGCTTTGGCTACAGGTAAAAATGTTCAGGTGGCATTCCTGAGTTCAGAGATTATTCCGGTCACTTTTGGTTTTAGAAAACCTGTGATTCTACTTCCCGATTCGCTGAAGAGTCAACCCGAGAAATTAAACCTCGGACTACGGCATGAACTGACTCACATCACACAGCACGACTTTTCCTCTCATCTGATGGTCATTTTGACCGAAGCAGTTTTTTGGTTTCACCCGATGGTACACCGTCTCAAGCGTGAACTTGTGGAGTACAGGGAGATGAGATGCGACAATATTGTACTGAGTGAAGCATCCGTATCGCGAAAAGAGTACGCTTCACTGCTGCTTGAGCTGATACCGATGCCTAATCTCAATAAAGAACTTTCCGTAAATATGGCTCAGGAATCTTCAAACCTTAAAAAGAGGATCACGATGATTACTCAACAATCCAAAACCAAACCTATACCGAAACGCACCAGCCTTATGATACTGGGAGTCATATTCATCTCAACAGCACTTGCCATGGCCTGCACCGATATGCAGACACAGAACGTGTTTGATGAAGAAGAACTCGATTTGATGACAAACATTGACAAAACTGGAGAGCAGGGCTATCATGAAATCATCATTTATATGAGCGAGGAAGAGCAGGCAAACCGCCACGAAAGCAAACTAGAACAACTGCGAATGTTGGAACCCGAACATATCGATGCCATCCAAGTCTGGAAAGGTGAGCAAGCCGTAGAGCGATTTGGCTCTCGCGGTGAAAAAGGTGTCATCCAAGTCAGAACCAAACTGGACGCCGAATCCTACAATAATACACTCAAAGCGCTGGGGATGAATCCCGTTGCACCTGAATCACTCACTGCTCAAAACAGTGAATCCTCCCCGCAAGATGATTTCTTTGTAGTCGTTGAGGAAATGCCGGAACTGATAGGTGGGCTTGAGTCACTTCAACAGCAAATTCAATACCCCGATATGGCCCGGCGAGCCGGAATTGAAGGACGAGTATATGTCCAGTTTATCGTGGATGAAAATGGGAATGTTGATGATCCAAGAATTATCCGTGGTATTGGTGGAGGGGCGGATGAAGAAGCACTCAGAGTTGTAAGTCAGGCAAAATTCAAACCGGGAATGCAGCGCGGTAGACCCGTGAGAATTCAGTATTCACTTCCGATTATGTTCAAGCTTGGTAATGAAGAAAACGGAAATGTTGAAAACAGCTCAGGTGGGTCAGCACAGGTTGAATCTCCTGAAACGATGGAAAAGAGAATGATTGTAGAGGTTAATAATGACGATGGAAAAATTAGCGGCACCGTACTGGATGGTGAAACCCGGCAGCCACTTGCCGGTGCAAATATTACGATTGCTGGATCCGATGTAGGTGCATCAACAGACATGGATGGGAATTTCTCGATCGACGCCGATGGGTCCGGAGAATATGAGCTGATTTTCACTTACATCGGTTACGAGAAAGCTTCATTGAGTATCACACGCTGAGCCATAGCGTGCGGATTGAAGAGTCGGTTTCCGATTCTTTTCAAAAGCGAAATCCTTCACGGGGTTTCGCTTTTTTGTTTTTCCTGATTTTGTGTATTCTCTGTCTATCTATTTATCGGTAAACCCAAAAGAACTCTATGGCTATTCCTAGAAATATAACCTGTGCAATTTTTACAGTTATCTCATTTCTCCTGATTGTTTTGATTTTTTCTTCGTGCAGCAGTTCAGAGAAATTAACAGATGGAAATCTGGATCATCTCAATCTCAATGTTGAAAGCCCTCAATCGAATGATGACAATTATGTAGTTCAAATAGAAGGATTTCAAGATGATGGCGGAGAGGACTACAAATCAGTGCTGCAACGATTAGAACGACATGAGTGGGATGACATCGTATCAGTAGATGATAGTTCAAGTACGGAAGAGAAAAATATTCAGGTCGAAATTCTTAATCGTCCTGAATCATTAAACAGGGTATTGTGGCAGATCAGTATGGAGCACTATCGCAACCACGCCGTTGATTACACACCTGATCATCAAGACGGTGAATCCTTGATTATGAGCGAAATGCCCGAACTTATCGGCAGTTTTAATGAGCTGCAGAAAAAAGTTCACTATCCTTCTCATATGGAGGGAACAGGAATTGAGGGGCGAGTAGATCTTGTCTATGTAATCAACGAATTCGGTGAGGTAACGGACCCGGAGGTTGTAGGAGGTGTACATCAAAGCCTGAACAGGGAAGCCATCAGGGTGATTCAGCTTGCAAAGTACAAGCCTGGAATGATGAATGGATTACCGGTAAAAGTGAAAATGAACGCTCCTATATTTATCAGGGAATAAACAAATAAATGACCTAATGATTCGATATCTCAATCCCTTCCTTTTTATTTACTGCCTGCTCATTACCGGCTGCGGAAGCAGTTCGAATGTTCAAGAGAATAATCTAAATTCCCTGAATCTTGAGGTTAACCTGGCCGATGAAAACAGTTCTTATCATACAATCACACTTTCAGGATTCAACCAGGAGATTCAAAATCAATATGATGTAACTGTTCAAAAACTTGAAGCGCTCTCTCCGGAAGACGTAAAAAAAATTGATCAAAGTGCAGATCAAATTGCTGCCACAATTAAGGATGACCCAATCTCTTACAATCGCGTTCTGTGGGCGCTGGGCAGTGAACACTTCAAGGAACATTCTACAGATTACGAAAGTCCGGAACCCACAGCTTCTGACTGGGATGAAATGCCTGAACTGAACGGCGGAATGAATGCCCTGATGTCTGAGGTCCGTTATCCGGAAGAGCTCAATGGACTGGGGGGACAAGTTATGGTAGAATTTATTGTCACTCGTTTTGGAGATGTGAAGGATCCATTCGTTACACGCTCCCTGCACTCAGCAGCAGACCATGAGGCGATTCGTGCTATAAAAAAGATGAAATTTAAGCCCGGTATTATAGATGGAGTTCCGGTACAGGTCAAATTCACAGCACCCGTCTTTTTCAGAAACCGTTGATTTAGTTGTACTTAATTTTTGAGTTTAGGAGATGATACGATTTGTGAATACTGAAAATTTATTTCTGCATTTTTTGAAACCCTTTCTCTATCATTACGTACCAAAACTTAAAGCTCACAAATAAATTCATTTAGAAGGATAACTATCATGCCGGCTAAGCTCAGAAAATCTCGTACTGATAAAATGATTGCAGGTGTTTGTGGTGGAATTGCCGACTACCTGGGATGGGATTCAACCATCGTGCGAATCATCTTCTTAATCCTTGTATTCTCATCCGTGGGAACCATGGTACTGTTCTATTTTATTCTGGCACTAATCATGCCAGATTAAAAATCCTTTTGGATTATATCTTACCGCTGACCATCTTTTCACTAATTGAATGAAAAGCGGTTACTTATGAAAATTGCCATCCTTGGTGAAAAAAACCGTGCTTCGGCATGGGAAAAGCACCTTAGAAAATTATCAGCCATAACGGAAGTTATCATTACTCCCTCCATTCCTGCACGGGATAGTGTTGATGCCGCAATTTTGCTTGATAATACTGATCAGAAACTCATCACTCTGGAGAAACTCATCAAGCTGGGAATTCACTCCTACCTGGTTTCCCATCTTCCACTGAACAAAAAGTCGCTTGAAAAAATACATCATTCTGCACAGGAAGCTAATGTCAGGGTTCAATTTAGCCACTGGCCATCACTGGCTCCGGCTTCATTATGGATGAAACAGAAGATCAAAAAACCGAACCTGATTCAAATTAAACGAGAGGTTAAGTTTGTATCCGGAGCCGTAGATCAAACTGAAATTGACCATCACTGGATTGACGAAGTTGCCTGGATTATCAAAGGACTTGGAGGAAATGTTCACAGAATCGAGGCAAAACCCATGATGATCAATCAAATCCGACTGGGACTGAATATCACTCTTCGATATGAAGACTCATCCGTTGCTTCCATTCAGTTTTCTGCCTTGGGCAGCTCAAATCTCCATCAAAGAACAATTTCTGATGAAAATGTTGCCATTGATTGTGATGCCATTCATCAGCTGGTTCAACTCTACCGAATCAATGATTTTGGAAATCTTAAAGTAGAGACGAAAAAATTTGACCCGAAATCGACCGCAGAAATTTCAATATTGCAGTTTATTAAATCGATCCAACTCAAGAGGGATACGTTGTATAATGCCTATGATGCACTTCAAACGTCTATCATTGTGAATAGAATTTATGAGCAGATTCGAAAAATGTGATTTTTGAACTCAACGAACCTACTTCATTTTCTTCAACATCTTAAACGCCGTTTTCAGCTTTCCTCTCGACATTATCGAATCGATAAAATTAAACTGTCCGCCCGAGAGTTTCTCTCCTCCGTCAATAGTGACGGTCTCCCCTGTGATATATGGAGCCATATCGCTCATCAAAAATGAAGCAAGGTTTGCCAGTTCTTCGTGCTCTCCATAGCGACCCGCCGGAATTTTCTCGAGATACTTTTTCTCAAACTTTTTATTGGGAAAAAGACGTGTCCATGCGCCTTCGGTTGGAAAAGGTCCGGGTGCGATTGCATTGACCCGAATCCCATAGGTGCCCCACTCGAAAGCCAGTGATCGGGTCATTGCCAGAACACCGGCTTTGCTACAAGCGGACGGTAACACGAACGCGGATCCGGCATCTTCGGCATATGTAGTTACAATATTCAGAATATTTCCTTCCTGTTTGTTGTCGATCAGATAGTTTCCAAAATGGTGGGTGCAGTTAAAACTGCCATGGAGAACAATATCTACGATAGCTTTAAATCCACCGGGTGATAAATCTTCAGATGCGCTCAAAAAATTTCCCGCGGCATTGTTTACCAGTCCGGTCATCTTTCCAAAGTCTTTGACGATTTGCCGGACCATCTCTCCCACTTTCTCATACTCCCGAACATCCACCGTATACCATCGAACGTCCGTTCCGTATTCCTTCAGTGTTTCCGTGGCTTTAATAAGTTTTTTTTCGGTACGGCCACAAATGGCAATATCCGCTCCCAACTCTGCAAATTTCTTCGCCATGGAGAGTCCCAGCCCGCTTCCGCCGCCGGTAATGAGGATAACTTCGTTATTGAGTGTATCGTTTGTAAACATGATTTTTTAATTATTAATGTGAAGTTCTATCAGAAAGTGTCCCCTCCTTCTCAAGGAGGGGATTTAGGGGTGGTTCAATCAAAATCTACTTTTAGCGGTTTATGCAGTTCATAAGCCCGTACTTTAAATTTATCTTCCAGATAAATCACAGTACTATCATAATCCTCTTCCAGGTCTTCATTCTTTAAACGGATTAATTGAATTCCTTCTTCATGCAGTCGTTGATCCTTTCGCTTATCCATTTCAGCTTTATCCGGGTAATAGTGCACATCTCCATCCACTTCAATTGCCAATTTTTCCGGACAATAAAAATCAACAATAAAGTTGTCTATTCCGTACTGCCTCCGGACTTTGAACCCGAACATTTGTTTTCCCTTCAGATCACTCCACAGCCTGACCTCCCATTTCGTCATGTTATTCCGAAGATACTGGCGCTGTTTCTTTGTCTTTTTTGGATTTAGCACGATAGTTAAACTTAAACTTTAACATCAATCACCCCCCGGCCCCTCCTTGCGAAGGAGGGGAGAATCTTCTCCATTCAATAATCAATACCAAGTGCAAAGATCAATCAACTATTTACTATCTACCATAAACCAATTACTATGTTCTTTCAAAAATCCCCGCAGCGCCCATACCACCACCAATACACATCGTTACCATTCCAAACTGCTTATCGAGTCGGTGGAGGTCGTGGATAATTTGGGTGGTCAGTTTTGCGCCGGTGCATCCAAGCGGATGGCCCATTGCTATAGCTCCTCCATTCACATTCACTTTTTCTGGATCAAGCCCCACTTCGCGAATCACAGCCAGTGACTGCGCCGCAAAGGCTTCATTCAGCTCAATCAGATCAATGTTGTCAAGTTTAAACCCGGTTTGTTTGAGTACTTTTGGGATCGCCTCTACCGGACCGATACCCATGATTTCCGGTGCCACGCCACCCACGGCAAAACCGTGATATTTTGCAATCGGTTTCAGCCCAAGTTCATCCGCTTTTTTCCGGCTCATCACTAAAACACCGGCAGCCGCGTCGTTCATTTGTGAGGAGTTTCCTGCCGTCACACTTCCACCCTGTTTGAAAACCGGCCGCAAACCACCAAGAGCTTCAAGGTTTGTATCTTTTCTCGGACCTTCATCCTGTTTGAAAGTGAATTTTTCCTCGGCAACTTGTCCGTCAGCCGTGACGTATTTGTGAACCACATCAATCGGTGTAATCTGTTCCTCAAAATAGCCCTCTTCCCACGCCTTGACCGCTTTCTGATGGCTTTTCAATGCAAACTGATCCTGATCTTCCCTGTTCACTCCGTACTTGTCTGCAACATTCTCCGCCGTCAGCCCCATGTTGATGTACACTTCAGGACGTTCTCTTGTAAGCTCCGGATTGGGCTGAAATGAAACTCCACCCATCGGAACCTGGCTCATACTCTCCACTCCGCCGGCAATCATGATATCCGCTCCGCCGGCCATGATTCTTTCCGCTGCCATGGCGATCGTCTGCAGACCGGATGAACAAAAACGATTGATCGTCATTCCCGGAACTGAATCGGGCAATCCGCCCATAAAGACAGCCTGACGTGCCACATTCATCCCCTGGGAGCCCTCCGGAAAGGCACATCCCACAATGACATCCTCAATCATCTCAGGTTTCACACTCGGGGCTGATTTCAGCAAATCCTTGATGATTTCTCCCATCAGCGAGTCCGGCCGGGTAAACCGAAGAGATCCCTTATTGGCCTTTCCACAAGCAGTTCGCTTCGCAGCTACGATGACGATTTCTTTATCCATGGTTCTGGTTTTTTAAAAAAGTTTAGGATTCAAAAGTCCCCTCTTGAGAGGGGAAAAGGTATTATGAAAGCGCAAAGCGCGGTTCATAGTGCCGAGGGGTGTGTTCATCGTTGACTCACTACACAATTCAACACACCCCTAAATCCCCTCTCAAGAGGGGACTTTATCACGACTAATTTCTAAGCGGTTTCCCGGTCTTCAGCATGTGCTCCATCCTCTTGTGTGTCCGTTCATCCTGAAAGCACTTCAGGATTTCTTCACGCTCGAGTTTCAGTACATATGATTCGGGCACTTCCTGGGTTTCACTGAGATCGCCGCCGGTCATGATTTTGGCTACTTTTCCGGCCAGCACTTTATCATACGGTGACGCCCATCGTGCCTCTGTCATAATGTAAAGTGTTACTTCCAGCACACTCATTCCGGTCTGCCCAAGCAGCTTGATCTTCGGCTCTGCCGGTGGGCGATATCCCGCATCCGCCATTGACCTCGCCTGCTGTTTGGCAGTAGCCAGCAGCAGATCCCGGTTCATTACAATCAGATCGGTATCGCGCAGGTATCCAAGTTGTTTAGCTTTTTCAGCACTGTCGGAAACTTTCGCCATTCCAATCGTTTTGAATGCATCTTTCAGGTATGGCAACGGATCGGCATCCTCCTCTTCATTGACTTTACTCATTGCCCTCAAAAGCAGCTCTTTGGTTCCGCCACCGGCCGGAATCAATCCCACACCCAACTCTACAAGTCCACAGTAGAACTCGTGGTGAGCCACCACCTTGTCGCAGTGCATCATAAACTCCACACCCCCGCCAAAACATCGGCCCGATACGGCACCAATCACCGGAAACGGCAGATATCGCAGTCCAACCGCTACCCGCTGAAAATTTTCCACAGCCTCTTTTACTTTGTCAAAATCACCACTCTTCAGCGCCTGACCCGCCTCAGCAAGGTTCGCTCCATAGCTAAAATTTTCGTTATCGTGGCCAATCACCATTGCATCAAACTGTTCTTTCACAATCCCGGCTGCCTTATCAACGGACTGAACCAATTCGAAACCGAGCGTCTGCTGTTTGGTGCGGAATTCAAACAGCGCGATTCCATCACCCATATCGTACAATCCGGCACTCTTGTTGCCCCAAACCTCCTTGCCATTACGTTTAAGCGAGGCTGCTGTGACTCCTCCTTTCGCAGGCGGCGTCAGATCTTCTGCCTTACCGGTTGCGAGATTGTACACCGTTCCGTCATCTTTATAGAATGATTTCCGGCCGCTCTTGAGCATCTTCATCACAGAATCAGGAACGTCTCTTCCCTCCTCTTCCATACGCTTGACCGATTCCTCCACACCGATCGCGTCCCAGCGCTGAAAAGGGCCAAGTTCCCAGTTAAAGCCCCACTGCATCGCCCTGTCGATTGCCTCCACTGAATCCGTAATTTCAGGGATACGGTTGGCGGAATATAGCAATAGGTCACAGTGAATCTCCCACAGGAATTTTCCCGCATTATCATCCCGGTTCACCAAATATTTCAATCGCTCACCGGAGGTTTTAAACTCCTTTTTAGCTTTATCGGCTGATTCAAATTTTACATCCTGCTGAGGCTCATAATCAAACGTTTCGGGATCAATCACGTGGTACTCGTTCCCTTTTTCTCCTTTCACTTTTTTATAAAACCCGTGACCCTTCTTATTTCCATGAGCGCCCTTCTCCACCATTTTCTTGAATCCGTCGGGTACTTTAAAGAGCTCCCGCCGTTCATCATCCGGTACAGCGGGATAGAGATTTTCGGCCACGTGATGCAACACGTCGAGTCCGGCCATATCTGCGGTACGAAATGTTGCAGCTTTAGAGTAGCCGGTAAGGGTTCCGGTTAAAAAGTCGATCTCTTCAGCTCTGAATTCCCCATTAAAAAACCACGGCATAATAGAAGCCATCGAAAAAACACCAATTCGGTTGGCAATAAAATTGGGTGTGTCCTTACAGATTACCGTTCCTTTGCCGAGAATTTTTTCGCAAAATCCGGTCATGTATTTGGTTACCGCATCATCCGTACTTTCGGTCGGGATAATTTCCAGCAGCTTCATATAGCGCGGCGGATTGAAAAAGTGCGTTCCCAGAAAATGCGCTTTAAACTCATCAGAAACTTCTTCGCTGATCTCCGAAATTGGCAGGCCTGAGGTGTTAGAACTGACAATGGTGCCCGGCTTGCGTACTTTCTCCAGTTTGGCCATCATCTCCTTTTTGATGTCCATCCGTTCCACAATCACCTCGCAGATCCAATCGACATTGGCGGCCCACTTCAGGTTGTCCTCAAAATTTCCCGGCGTAATTCTATCCGCCCACTCCGGATTGGCCAGAGGCGCCGGATTCATCTTGGTCAGTTTCTGAATACTCTCTACGGCCGTTTTATTCGGTCTTTCCGGATCATCTGATTTCAGATCCAGCAGTTTTACATTCAATCCGGCGTTCACACAGTGTGCGGCTATCTGGCTGCCCATCACACCGGAGCCAAGTACAAGAACGTTTTGGATGTTTTTAGTAGCCTTAATCTCTTTGTCTTGAGTCATGTTTTTAACTTTTTTGATGGAAATTGGTCTGTGGCAGGTGGGAATTGATAGTTGGTAGATGGATTATATTTGGTCCATTGCCCATCTACTTTTTACTACATACCCACTACTCTTCCTGATACATAGATTCGATCTCTTCATCATACTTCTCTTTCACTACCGAACGCTTCACCTTCATGGTTGGAGTAAGCTCACCACTGTCTATCGATAGAGGTTCTTCAAGCAGAACGAATTTTTTTACCTGTTCCCATGGAGATAATTCCTTGTTCGTTTTGTCTACCTCTTTCTGAATCAATTCCCTAACCTTATCATCTTTTGAATATGGCTTTTCGGGTGTGTATCGATCTCTTTTCAATCGTTTGATAACATTATCATATGTTGGAACAATGAGAGCTGAACAGAATTTTCTTTGATAACCGATCACTACAACCTGGTCGATATAACCGCTGTTGATCAGCTTATTTTCAATATTTTGCGGTGCCACGTATTTACCGGTCGAAAGTTTAAACATCGATTTTTTTCGATCGGTTATATAAAGGAAGCCATCGTCATCTAACTTTCCAATATCGCCGGTTTTAAACCAACCGTCTTCATTTAGAACTTCGGCCGTTTGTTCCGGCATGTTGTAATATCCTTTCATAACATTTGGTCCGCGTACCAGAATCTCTTTGTCTTCAGCAATCTTTACCTCAACATCTTCCAGTGGTTTACCGGATGTCCCAATTCTCATGTTACCCGGATTTTGCACACTAATTACCGGAGAGGTTTCGGTTAATCCATAACCCTGCACACAGATTATGCCTATTGCATTCATAAATTGAAACACTTCCGGTGATAGCGCAGCCCCTCCGCTTACAACACCGGACAGATTTCCTCCAAACATATCCCTGATTTTACTATAAACCAGTTTATCTGCAATTTTATGTTTTATTGCCTCCAATCCGGTTGGTGGGTGCTCCGGGTCATACTCTTCGGTCCTGTAAATCGCCCAGTAATAAAGATTCTTTTTCAACCCCGAAAATTCCTGTCCACGAACTTTTACCCCGGTTTGGATTTTTTCAAGTAAACGTGGCACCGTAGCCAGGAAGAATGGTTTCACATACAAGAAATCATCCCTGATCTCATCAATTGTTTCGATGTAGTAGATTTCACTTCCCATCGCAACATACATGTAGTCGATCATTCGCTCAAAAACATGCGAAAGCGGCAGATACGAAAGAACATTCTCACCTTTGAACCTCTCTTCTTCAAATGGCAAGCGATCTAAGGAATACTGTACATTGGATGCAATGTTATTGTGAGTCAGCATCACTCCCTTGGGAACTCCTGTTGTTCCGGATGTATAGATCAGTGTAGCAATGTCGTCCGGTTTTACTTCACTCTTTAACTGATCAAACAGTTCCGGATTCTCTTCCGCATATTTCTGTCCGGACTTAATAACTGCATCAAAGAGTTTTAGTTTTTTATGCTTTGTTTGATGGATAGAAATAATGGCCTTTACATTTTTCACATCTTTAATAAGCGATTTTGTTTCAGCAAACATCTCCTCATCAGAAACAATGTGAACCTTTGCCTCCGAATTCTCTAATATATATTTGATCTGGTCACCCGGCTGCGTGGAGTAGATTGGTACATTCGCAGCTCCTATACTTAAGATTGCCAAATCACAGATAATCCATTCGGCACAGTTTTCTGAGTGAATAGACACCTTATCACCCGGCCTTACACCCAACTCATAAAGCCCCATCGCAAAATTCCGGACTTTCTCTACAAACTCTATTTTTGAAGTTTTTATCCAGTTTCCATTCCGCTTGGTCACAGCAAATCTGCTGTCTGTATACTTTTCCAATCCTTTATCCAGGAGGTCCGGTAGTGTGGTAGGACTATATTTCATAACTCAAAACCTTGATTTAATGGCTAAATAAGGAGGTTAACACTGTTACCCTATTAATTTACACTTTCGAACGACTTTTAAAAATCTGATCTAAAAATTCTTTAAAAGATTCTTACAGACAACCAAAATGATTCCTATTATTTACCTGTCGGCTAACACAACCTAAGTATTCAAAATCGATCTATTTTTTATGAACAGTGATAACCACTCCCATATTGAAATTGAAAACGAAATCAGAGACAAAGCAGAACATATGATTTCCGGTAATAAAAAAAATATGGGGGATGCTTTGGGAATAGAATTCAAAAAATTCAGCCGAACAGAAATGATTGCTGAAATGCCCGTAAATGAAAATACTGTGCAGCCATTCGGAATACTTCATGGTGGCGCCTCTGTTGCTCTTGCAGAAACATTAGCTTCAATTGGAGCGTGGCTTAATTTAACCGATGATTCCAAAACGGCCGTGGGGCTCGAAATTAACGCGAATCACATCAAAGCTGTCCGAATTGGACAAAAAGTAAAAGGAATTGCAAAACCGATTCATCGCGGAGCACAAACGCAGGTTTGGGAAACACGCATTGAAACTGAGTCTGGCAAACTGGTAAGCATTTCCAGATGTACACTGGCTATTATTCAGAACAAGAGAGCATAAAATCAGATTACACTCATTTTTCCATTTCATCACTTAAAATATGCATCAGTCTCCTTTTCGCTACAGGAAAAATGGTATGATTGAAGGGGAAATCAAGTTTTGTGGCAAATGCATAAGTTGCCGGGTTCGGCAATTCGGCATGTGACCGGATAAGATCCAGCTTTATAGAATTTGGAGATAGCTTTACCCGATCCTGCTCCAGGTGTTTTAAAAATTTAGTTTTTAAGGCTCGATACTGATCTTCAGCACTTTGAAAAATGGAGACCTCGAACCGAAAGAGATTTAATGATTTTTTCTGATTGTCGGGCACAAACAGATAGCCTTCATCTTTGTAATTCGGCAAAATTCCAACCTGCTCTACGGTGAGCTCACTCTCTACAAATTCATGAATAGCTACTCCCTCCTCGATCACCTTTTCGATGTGCGGAAGCGCCCAGTTAATCAAATCCTCCACTGCTGAAATATCGGTTCCACTGGTGAAAATCACTTCGTGTTCAATCGTGCGGTTCACCCAGTCGATTTTGCTGATCCTCTTAGGAAATTTTGATCGTAGATCGGCCAGACGCGCTACCACATTTTTTAGCAGTTTCCGCAGTTCAACAAGATGACTCAGGTGTGGATATATTTTGTAGAACTGAAACTCCTCAGAGATCTTTTTGAGTTCACCTAAGATGATATACTTCCGTTTTTCAACATCATCTTGAACATTTGTAAACAGATCTATTGAAAGATTGTAACCTTCCTTCATAGATAACCTCCTGCGATGATTGATTGAGATAGCTATTAAACGCTATAAAAACGGGCGAATTTTGTCAAGACAATATTTTTTGTTTTGATAATTCAGATCATCCAAAGTTGAAACCGTTCCGGAAAACGTACTACTCGGGTTTCAATGGTGGTTACCATCAAAATTATATTGAATAGTAACCACCCTGGTATATTTTCAGATTCCAAAAGTTTTAAATATCCGCTTAGTCCAGACCAAGAATATCTTTACCCTGTTCAAACGTGATGTCTGTAGGGATTCCTGCATCAGATAGTCGATTGAGTGAGTTCCTGAGCCCTTCTCCAACCTGCCCATATTGCTCTACAAACGCATCCACGCCTTCGTAATCGCCATCGCCTTGGAATGTTAAAATCTGTTCCGAAAGCTGATTGGTTACATCTTCAATCCTCTCAAAGTCCACACGATAGGCTTGCTCATCTTCATCATACAAAATGGCTCCATTCTCAATGAAATAGTTGAAACGAATTAAGTTTGCCATTCCATGGGCACTGCTCGTTCCAAATCGAATAGACCGAAAAATGCTGGCAACAAATGTTGTATAGTTATCCTCGATCTGACCTTCAGTTACCGTGCCATCATTACGAAGCTCCGAAATCATGTAAAGGCCTAATACATCCGCTTTTCCCTCTTCAAGGGCTGATGCGTGCTCTTTCAACGCCGAACGCACGGTACCATTTCCGTCGATGGTATTTTTGATACCTAGTCCGTGAGCAACTTCGTGGAACATGGTGTTGCTGAAAAATGCATCAAATGTAAGATGTTGCCGCTGATCTTCCACAATGAGCAGATCTGCGATTTCTACCAGGATTTTATCATATTTTGCCTGCATTGAATTTTTTAGCTGGAGTCTGCGTGTTCCTTTTGCCAACTGAACTTCTTCATCGTTCGGAAGATTAATTGCAATCGTTTTGGAACCGGCGTTTGCATCTCCGGCATAGTAAACGGCATCATAGGCATTCAAGTCGGAGTCAGTTCCGGGTTCTTCCGTTTTATATTCATCCGGCACAGGCAGACCTCTCTGCAGATCCGGCAATAAAGCTGCATATTTCGACAACCTCTCGCTCCACTCCATATCTTTAATCAATACAAACGTTTCGTGTGCTGCTTTGTACCCATAGAGTCGGTCTTCGTACGTTTCGATTGGCCCGATTACCACTTCAATCATATTATCTTTCATGTCCAACCAGGCCATGTCGCTCTCCTGATAATCGTCCGTGAGTAGTGCTTCAGCTCTTAATTCAAGATAGTTTTTTAAACCGGGTTCTTCGGCAAGTTCCGCAGCTTCGCGAAGTTTATCCGCTGCATATTGGTGTTGTACAGAATAGGCTTCGTGATAAGGTATGGTTAAAAGCTCTCCGTCATCATCCCGACGCACGATTGTGTAGAGATCATCTTTTGAATCCGAATCCCAGGCTTCAAACTCATCCTTACTCATATCAGCGGGATAGAAATTCGCTCCTAATGGTTTCTCCCCAACTCCTTCAACAAATGGCTCATTTCCATTCAAGCGATCCCATGGGCCGTAGTTAATTTCAGCAAATCGCCTCTCTTCGTCACGTTCTAAAGAGTTCATTAACTGATCTTTATCACCATAAGCCTGCATCCAGAAAACTTCCTCCATCGCTTCAGCAGCATCTATCAAAAGAGAAATCATCTCCTTTTGATTCTCACTCAACTGCGACATGTCCGCATTTAGCTCAAATGGAGTGTATTGCTCCAATCTGTCCTCAATAGTCATTGCATCTTCAGTATTTTCCTCAGCGGTGTTACTACATGACACGAAGGCACCTACTGCCAGCAGTGTTATCAGGGCTGTACTCAAAATTTTGTTGTGTAACATATTCATTACTTTTTGCATTAGTGGTAGAACTGAATCAAGCTATGAAATTTAGCGGGCATGTGCGATTCAAAATTATTGCTGTAAAAGAAAATGGTTATTTAAATACCCCTTTTACAATTGTTTTTGACACAAAGTTAAAAAGCATAAAAAAACCCTCTCCTGATTTAAGAAGAGGGTTTAAAAATTTAGATCCGAAATATGTAGTGTGAATTAGTCAAGGAAAATGACTTCACCTGTATCCAGATCATAAAACGCTCCGGCAATAACTACTTCACCGTTTCTTTCGAGCTCAGAAATGATTGAGCTGCGTTCTCTCATTTGCTCGATAGTATAACGCACATTGGTATGCGCAACTTCTGTGACAAATTCATCATTGGATGAAGTCTCATCACCCTCGTATGATTCTTCAGCACGTTCAACTGCGGGTTTAATGTTTGAAAGTAACGCGGTGATATTGCCCATTTCCACATCATCAATAGCCGATTTAACGGCTCCACAATGCTCATGCCCCATAACCACTACTACTTTTGAACCGGCTACCGCCGTTGCAAATTCGGTACTGCCCAGGATGTCTTCGTTCACAAAGTTACCGGCAACCCGGGCAACAAAAATATCTCCAACACCCTTATCAAAGATATTTTCTACGGGAACACGGCTGTCTATACAGGCAATGACAACAGCTTCCGGATATTGCCCGTCAGCTGTATTTCTTACCTGTGCAGGATAGTCTCGCGGTGTAAGATCATTGTTTCTATAGCGCTCATTTCCATCCTTCAAGCCCTGAAGAATTTCTTCCGGTGTGATGGCATCTTGCGATTCTTTGGTCATCACTTCACTTGAAAGCTCAATGTTACCGTTGGTTTCGTTTTCTGATGTTTGTGCAGTACATGCTACAGATAAAACTGCCAGAGAAATATAAATGATGAAAAATACAATGTTTTTAATAGACATAGCTTTGGTTTAAAAATTGTTTGACTGTTTTTTTGATTTGAAGTGGACTGTCAGTATCCATTTATATTTCACTAAATCAGGCGCATCTCAGATTAGGCACACTCAAACATTGAGCAAAAAATCTGATTTGAAATGCCTTCTAATTCTATATAACGGGAAAGTGAAATAACTAAGATTGCAGACAGTCGATAATTAACGTCAAACAATATCGGGAGGCGGGGAGGGTACGTTTTTCGTATTTATGCTTTCACCCTTTATGATATATCCGGGTTCAGGTGAATATTGATTCAAAAAAGTTATCAGGGTCATCAAAGAGTGAATATCATCCTCTGAACTGTTTTCCTCAGATACTTCAGCTGATGCATTAAACGGATTATTTGTACCGGTCTGCTCTACAGGCGTAAAATTTTCGATATCCACAGAGTGCTGTACAGTAGTCGCCAGAAAGAAAAGAGGCAGTACCCATACAAAAGCTAAATAATATTTTCTAAAAAAAATATTCAAGTCTTATCTAAGTGTTTTTATAGCTTGGAAAGTTGAACCCAATTATCTTTAAAAAAATTCAAATCACCTAATTAATTGCTCGATAATATATTACTTTTTCCGGCTGCACACAGCTTGAATCAAATAATCATACTTGCTGTAGTATTATTGATAATAAAAAAGAACTCATCGGTAGCGTACAATCTTTGAGCTTTTAGGAAAATTCATTTTCTGAAATAGAACATTTTTCTGAACATTTTCTTCAGACCAATGCAATGAATTAGTTATATTGTGTGTTGTAAATCTGTACAAACCAAACAGAAAAGCGCTTTTATGGATACTCAGGATCAACTTAAAGAATTTCAGCAGCGAATTGATAACGGCGAGAAAATCGAACCAAAAGATTGGATGCCCGAACGCTACCGAAAACAACTGACTCGAATTATGAGTCAGCATGCGCACTCCGAAATTGTGGGAATGCTCCCCGAAGGTAACTGGATCACCCGTGCACCGTCTCTTAAACGAAAATTGGTTCTACTTGCCAAAGTTCAGGACGAAGCCGGCCACGGACTCTATCTCTATAGCGGAACAGAAACGTTGGGAGTTAAGCGCCAGGAACTGATTGAAGACTACCTTTATGGAAATGCAAAATATTCGAGCATTTTCAACTATCCGACGCTCACTTATGCAGATATCTGTGTTATAGGCTGGTTGGTAGACGGTGCGGCGATTGTCAATCAAACGATGCTGGCTAAATCTTCTTATGGTCCCTATTCAAGAGCTAATATCAGGATTTGTAAAGAAGAGAGTTTCCATAAAAAACAAGGGTACGAAATGTTGGCCAAAATGGCTGATGGTACTGCTGAACAGAAAAAAATGGCGCAGGACGCCGTAAACCGCTGGTGGTGGGCTACTCTGATGATGTTTGGCCCGCACGATACCGATTCCCCAAATAGTGCAGAACTCATCAAGTGGGGTGTGAAAACCAAAACCAATGATGAACTCAGACAACACTTTGTAGACCGCATGGTGATGGAGGCCGAAGCAATTGGAATTGAACTTCCCGATCCGGATCTGACCTATAATGAAGAAACCGGTCACTGGGAGTTTGGCGATATTCCATGGGATGAATTCTGGAGTGTTGTAAAAGGTGACGGGCCTATGAACCGTGAACGTATTAAAGCACGGCGCAAAGCTTATGAAGAGGGAGAGTGGGTGCGTGAAGCAGCTAAAGAGTACGCCCGAAAGAAACGACTACAGGACGAAAAAGCGTCGTAATTAAATTAACAAAAAGTCAGAATTCAGATTTTAATGATCAGGAAACAGATTTTTTGCCGAATTCTGGTCATTGACTCCTTTATTCCGAATTCAAAACATAGACTATTCAAATCATGACAGAAAATTCTACAGAAAACACGGAATGGCCATTGTGGGAAGTCTTTTATCAGCCGAAAGACGGTAAACCTTTTGAGCACGCAGGTAGCGTTCATGCAGCCGATGCCGAGATGGCACTTCAAAATGCCCGCGATACCTATGCCCGGCGAAGTGAGGGAATTGCTTTTTGGGTAGTTCCATCCGATCAGATAGTGGCATCCACACCGGAAGATGTAGGACCATTTTTTGATCCCGCAAACGACAAACCCTATCGCCACCCTCAATTCTATAGTGTACCACGAGCCGTTAAAAAACGAAAATAGATAATGAGTATTAGGTATTGAGTATCAAGTAAAAAGTCTTCTTTCAACCATGGCATTTTACTCTTTACTTACTATTTGTCTTGATACCTGATACCTGATACCTGATACCTGATACCTGATACCTGATACCTGAAAAATATGAGTACATTCGACACAATACCGAAAACACAACAGGAAGCTTTGGTTGAAACTCTGCTTCGGCTGGCTGATGACCGTTTAATTTTAGGTCACCGAATCTCTGAATGGGCCGGTCACGGTCCGGAATTGGAAGAAGATCTCGCTCTGGCAAACATAGCCCTCGATATGATTGGCCACGCTTCGGCACTCTACACCTACGCCGCTGAGTTGGAAGGAAAAGCGGATGAGGATTACTACGCTTATTTCCGAGACGATATCGACTTTAAAAATATTGCATTATGTGAACTGCCCCGAGGAGATTTTGCTTTTACCATTGCACGAATTTTCCTTTTTAGCACTTTCAGTTACTTTCTCTATCAAAAACTCATTGATATCGTTGAAGATGAACAGTTCAATGGAATGCTGCAAAAACACTTCAAGGAAATAAAGTACCATCTGCGCCACAGCCGTGAATGGGTTCTGAGGTTGGGCGACGGTACGGAGGAGAGTCATCAAAAAATTCAGGAAGCCTTTGATGAGATCTGGATGTACTCAGGTGAAATGTTTGACCTGGATGAAGCTGATCAGGTTGCCATTCAAAACAATCTTTTTGTCGATACGTCAGATTTTAGAGAAGAATGGGAGAAGCTTGTCGTTGATACATTAGAAGAAGCCACTTTGAATGTGCCGGATATGGAACAGTATATGTTCTCAGGCTCGCGACAGGGACGCCATACCGAGCATTTGGGTCGACTTTTAGCCGAAATGCAGTTTTTGCGACGATCCTATCCGGATGCGGACTGGAAGTAATTACTGAGTAGTGAGTACTGGGTATTAAGTATCGGGTTTCACATTTTTACTTGATACTTTATATGAGTTTGTAGAGCATCTTTTGAAGTTCTACAATTTTTTCATTGAGAAATTCAAACTTTGCTTGATCTAGATAGCCCAGATTGTTTGAGATGAAAAGCTGAGTTTCCAATTCAAAAGAAGATCCGTAAGCAATATTCAAAAAATGTCTGAATTCTTTTTTACCAGACCTGCCGGCACCTTCAGCAATATTTGAACTTACTGAAACTGAACATCTGCGAATCTGAGATATAAGGCCATACATCTCATTTTTAGGGTAGGTCTTAGTTAGCTGATAAATTTCAGTTGCCAATTCAACTGATCTTTGCCAAACGTGAAGCTCTTTAAAATTATGCATATTTATCTCACATTAATTAAGGTTACACCTATAGGAACCTAAATCGAGAAAACCCTTACAAAATTTCTATCTTTAGTCACTACCTAATACCCAATACTTAATACTCAATACAAAGACATTGAAAACAGATCAAACCATATCGAAACAAAATATCTGGTCGTACCTCGAGGAGGTGATCGATCCGGAAATACCTGTGTTAAATGTTGTCGAAATGGGAATTGTTCGGGATGTTGAGATTGAGAGTGATCAGGTCGTTGTGAAAATTACCCCCACATACTCCGGATGTCCGGCAATGAACGCTATTGAGGTCGCCATTCATGAAAAATTAACCGAAAAAGGGTTAGAGTCGTTTAAAGTAGTTACAGATTTCAAGGAGAGCTGGACCACCGATTGGATGACCGATCACGCCAAAAAGAAGCTGAAAGAGTACGGTATTGCTCCGCCTGAAAAAACCGGTGATGACTCCGACTTTCTCACATCATTAAAGGGTTCACAAAAAATAGTACCTTGCCCCTATTGCGATTCAATGGATACAAAACTTCAAAGTGAGTTTGGTTCCACAGCATGCAAATCGCAATACTACTGCAATGAGTGCCATCAGCCGTTTGAACACTTTAAATGTATCTGATTAAAAAAGATTCAATCTCTTACTTTTTAAATTTCACCGTTCTACATGTCTTTCATTATATCATCACTTGATCATAATATTTTAACCCTCACCCTGAACCGTCCAGAGAAGTATAACAGCTTCACCGAACCGATGGCGCTGGAGCTTCAAGAAGCGTTACAGAAAGCTAAAGATGATGCCGTCCGATGTGTAATCTTAAAGGCGAATGGAAAGGCGTTCTGTGCAGGACAAGACCTTCCGGAAGTGGTTGAGAGAGCCAAAGATTCAAGTTATGAACTCGCCGATACGGTTCGAACGACATACAACCCGATCATCCGGGCTATACGAAAGCTGGAAAAACCTGTAGTTTGTGCAGTTCAGGGAATGGCAGCAGGAGCAGGCGCCAATATCGCGTTTGCGTGTGATATCGTCGTTGCGGCGAAAAGTACACAGTTTGTGCAGGCATTCAGCAAAATTGGATTGATCCCCGACAGCGGCGGCACCTGGTTTCTACCTCGATTGGTTGGCCTTGCACGAACCAACTTCATGTATCTTTTGGATGAAAAAATTTCCGCCGATCAAGCCGTTAATTTGGGATTGATCTACAAGGCTGTAGGGAATGAGAATCTCGAGGATGAAATCAACTCAATCGCTCAAAAACTGGCTAATATGCCCACCAAAGGATTTGGCATCTACAAGCGAGCAATGAATGAAACATTCAGCAATAATCTTGATCAACAACTGGAGCTGGAAGCCAACCTTCAAACCGAAGCCGGAAATACGGATGACTATAAAGAGGGTGTTGAGGCTTTTTTGGAGAAGAGAAAGCCAGAGTATAAAGGGGAGTAAAATCCTGAACTATTCGATTTTTGCATCAATTTATTTCAGTGGATTTTTTACATAATCTGAGAATATTGTTGTATTCAAGCCCCTGACCAAGCGATCATCTGCAGTCCACATTTCAGACTGTTTTTCAACCGCTAAGGCAATGTATAATGCATCATAAATTGTAACTGGTAGTGAGATTGAAATATCGAAAGCCAGGTCTAATAAAATGTGATGATATACCACTTCTACAGAAATGTCTCTGACTAATTCTCTCTTTTGATGTACCTCATCGTTGCTTAATTCTTTCTTTCTGAATTTCTTCCCGATTACAGCATCCATTTCCAGATAGAACAGATCCGGAACTGCAAAGAGATCCTGTTTGGCCAATACCTTCTCAGCTTGTTCAGATCCGGGTTCAAGAAAAATCCATTTTGCTGCAATTGAAGCGTCCAGCACAATGGTTTTCATCGGTTTCGTAGCTCACGAATTTCATCCACGCTATCAGAGAACTGCCTCCCCTCCGCGCGATATTCTTCCAAAACCTCCCTTACCCTGCTTCGGGTTTCTTTAATATCAGCCTTTCCATATGCTTCCAAAATCATCTTCAACTCTGCCTGAAGTGACCTTTTATTTTCTGCAGCTCTCTTTTTCAAGCTTTCGAGTGTTTTTTCGTCAATATTTCTGATCAGTACATCTGGCATATTTCCTCCGGTTTAGTTGATATCATTATGATATCACATTTCCTTTGAATCTACAACGCTTGGTTTTGATGGTTGATTGCTTATTTTTGAATCAAAATTCAGAGTATTGCAAACAGATAAAATCATTTCATGAGTTTAGACAAAAATTCTACAGTAGCTGTAATTGGAGCCGGAACGATGGGAACCGGAATTGCGCAAATTGCATCGACCTTCGGTCACAGGGTTCAACTTTTTGATATCAGCGAAGACCAGACTAAAGATTCAGAAAAGGGGTTGGTAAAAATTCTGCAGCGACAGGTTGAAAAGGAGCGCATGACACAAGATGAAGTGGATGGAATTCTAAACAGAATTACATTTACTAATCATCTCAATTCAGTTGAAGGCTCGCACTTCGTAATTGAGGCCATTGTCGAAAATCTTGATGTAAAGCAAAGCACGTTTCAGAAGATTGAAGCATTAGTGGATCAAAAAGCAATTATCGCTACCAACACCTCTTCCCTTTCCATCGCCTCTATTTCATCTGCATTGGAACATCCGGAGCGCTTTTTGGGCATTCACTTTTTCAATCCGGCACCGTTGATGAAACTGGTTGAAATTATTCCCGGTATATCCACCTCATCAGGTACTGTAAAAAAAGCTCGTTCATTAATCGATGCGTGGGGCAAAACAACGGTTCAGGCCAAGGATACACCCGGCTTTATCGTAAACCGTGTTGCCCGTCCTTTTTATGGTGAAGCGTTGCGAATTTATGAAGAAGGAGTTGCCGACCACGCCACCATCGACTGGGCCATGAAAGAGCTTGGCGGATTTAAAATGGGACCTTTTGAGTTGATGGATCTGATCGGCCACGACGTCAATTACAAAGTTACTGAATCTGTTTTTAAAGAGTTTTACTACGATCCACGATTCAAACCGTCGTTTGCTCAGAAACGGTTGGTGGAAGCAGGTCGATTGGGCCGAAAATCGGGAATCGGCTTTTACGACTATCGTGAAGGTGCAGAAAAAGTAGAACCGAACAAAGACAAGGAGCTTGGGGAAAATATCCTGAACCGAATTCTGGCCATGCTGATCAACGAAGCAGCCGATGCCGTATTTATGAATGTGGCATCCGCTGAGGATGTGGATCTGGCAATGACCAATGGAGTTAACTATCCAAAGGGATTACTTAAATGGGCCGATGAGATTGGTATTGAAACAGTATATCACTGGATGAACGCGCTTCAGGTTGAATATCGTGAGGACAGGTATCGCCCCAATCCACTTTTGAAGCGAAAATACAAGAATGAAGAGACTTTCTATGGAGACATTTGATCAGAAGCGGGCGGAAAAAATTGTAGCCCATATGATGAAAAACGATGAGTTCAGCCGCTGGATGGGTGTCAAAGTCCAGAGCGTAGATGAAGGATATTGCAAAATCACCTGCCCCATCAAAAATAAGATGTTAAACGGATTCTCCGTAACACACGGTGGCATTGTATTCTCATTGGCCGACAGTGCATTAGCTTTCTCCGCAGCCACTCATGGCAGGGTCGCTCTTGCGATTGAAAACTCTATCTCATTCACTCAAAAAACTGTTTCAGGCGACCAGATCACTGCAGAATCACGCTGCCTAAACCTGACACACAAAACCGGGTTGTTTGAAGTTAAAGTTCTTGATCAAAATGAAAACCTTGTCGCATTGATGAAGGCAACTGTCTATCGAACATCTGAAGAATTTCCTGTATAGAAATAGTAATAACTTTAATGCCAAATATCCGTAAAGTATAGCCAACCGGACATAACTCTTTATTTGATGGGATTAAAAAACGAGACAAAGTCAAAATACGACACCAAAACATTCTATAAGGAGTATGTAAGCGGTATGAACTCCCGCCAGCTTGGCAAAGAGTTTCAATCGGACTCCGAACGTTTAAAAAAGCTGTATTTTGACGCCTTAAAGGAGACCAATCCAAACTCTGCCCCTCAAAAAATACCTATTACTCAGAAGTTTTTAAGCTTGTTGTCTGCGCTTACCAAAAGACTCAACCCGGTTCGCAGATTAGTGTTTGGGATCTCAGTAGTAAGTTTTTTCCTCCACTTTATTTTATCATTTATCGGTTTAACGATATACCCGATTCAGCCTTTACTTCTGCCTGTTGCATTTCTTGGAATGCTGGCAATTTTACTGATTGAGCTTTTAGAAAAGTCTGATGTGCAAAAGGAGTTGGACTTTGCACGCGACATTCAACTGAGTTTGCTTCCACCCTCGGCTACAGAGTGGCAACAGCACGAAGCTTACTCATTTGCAGCAACTGCAAGTGAAGTTGGTGGGGATTACGTAGATATCATCAAGACAGAGAAAGGAACTTATGTAATCATAGCCGATGTATCCGGAAAAGGAATAAGTGCGGCACTCTATATGGTGCGCATGCAAGCCCTGGTTCACTTATTGATTAAGAAATTGAATCCCGGTCCAAAAGAGCTCTTCCTTGAGCTCAACGAGTACGTAAAGTCGAACAAGATGGACAAAACTTTTGTAACAGCCTGCGCTGCTTTTTTTCCAAACGGAGAAGACCATTTCATTTTTGCACGGGCCGGGCACAATACGCCCATCATTTTCAATAAAAAGCTGGACAGTACCTTCAGTTTAAAAACAGAGGGCTTTGCCTTGGGTATGACATCAACCCGAATGCTTAGAAAAAATCTTGAAGAGAAAAAATTCCAGTTTGAAGCCGGTGACAGTATTTTATTCTACACAGATGGTTTGGTAGAAGCTCGAAATAGGCACAATGAAGAGTATGGAGAAGAGCGACTCGATGGCTTGATGTCAATCTATGGATCACTTCATGCAAAGTCGATAACTCAGAAAATTCAATCTTCCATAGAGCTCTTTGCAGGTGATGAGAAACCCATGGATGATATTACGTTTACTACCGTTCATAAGAACGACCCGCCAAAACAGATCGATAAATAAAAAAAGCCTGTCGGAATTAAATCCAACAGGCTTGGCGATTATCTAATCTTATTTGAATTTATTTTAGAAGAGTTTTCGCATTTTCTACGATCTTTTCAACCGTCAATCCGAGATGTTCATAAACTTCTTCATATGGAGCAGATTCACCATATCGATCAATCCCCATGGCAATACCTTCTGTTCCAACCCATTTATGCCAGCCAAATGTTGAAGCAGCTTCAACAGAAATCCGCTTAATGACTGCCGGCGGCAATACCTCATCCCGATAAGATTTCGGTTGTTCTTCAAACAGTTCCCAACACGGCATGCTTACGACTCGTACTGACTCTCCTCCTGCTATCAGTTTTTCAGCAGCTTCGAGCACCAATTGGACTTCAGATCCGGATGCCATTAAAATCAGGTCCGGCAGATCCTCTTTCTCTTTTTTAAGAATATAGGCACCTTTTTCGGATTCTGATGCTGCAGTATATTTACCGCGATCGATGGTAGGTAAATTTTGTCTGGTCAACACCAATAGCGACGGACCGTCATTTTTTTCTATCGCACATTTCCAGGCATAGGATGTCTCATTTGCATCAGCAGGGCGAAGCACATTTACGTTAGGGATCGCTCTAAGGGCTGCCAAATGCTCTATTGGCTGATGAGTAGGGCCATCTTCCCCTAAACCAATACTATCGTGTGTAAAGACAAATATGGAAGGAATTTTAGATAATCCTGCAATTCTAATAGCCGGTTTATTATAGTCTGAAAATACAAGAAAAGTACCACCAAATGGAATCACACCACCGTGAAGCGCCATTCCATTCATTGCAGCTCCCATAGCATGTTCCCGAACTCCGTAGTGAATATTTCTTCCGCTATAGTTATCCGGCTGAAATATTCCTTTGCCGTCCATATCGGTTTTATTACTGCCGGTTAAATCCGCTGAACCACCAATCATATTCAACACATGATCCGCAATTTCATTGATAACAACTCCTGAAGCTTTTCGACTAGCCATCCCCTTTTCATCTGTATCAAAAGACGGTAAAACTTCTTCCCATTTTTCAGGCAGTGTACGAGAAACATGGTCATTGAAACTTGCACCATCCACGGGGTATACTTTCTTGTAGTCTGATAGAAGTTTATTCCACTCACTTTCCAGCTCACTTCCCTTTTCAACAGCCGTTCGAAAATGGTTCAATACATCGTCGTCGATCTGAAAGGTTTTATCCGGATCCATACCAAGTTTCTCTTTGGTAAGACGAACTTCCTCGTCGCCAAGTGGTGCCCCATGCGAATCGGCTGTACCCTCTTTGTTTGGACTTCCAAAACCAATTCTGGTTTTGCATTCAATCAAGGAAGGAGTCTCTGTTTTCTGCGCCCGTTCAATGGCACGCTCAATTTCGTTGCGATCATGACCATCAATAGTCTGCACATCCCAGCCGTAAGCTTCAAATCTTTTTACCGTATCATCCGTAAACGCAAGATCGGTTGAACCGTCGATAGAAATTTTATTTGAGTCGTAAAGGTAAATCATCTTTCTCAATTTAAGATGACCTGCCAGGGAAGCGGCTTCGTGAGATATTCCCTCCATTAAGTCACCATCACTTACAATTGCATACGTAAAGTGATCTACAATTTTTTGCTCTTCTTTGTTGAAGGTTTCAGCCAGGTACGCCTCAGCCATTGCCATACCAACTCCTGTGCCGAAACCCTGTCCCAAGGGTCCGGTAGTTGTTTCTACACCCGGAGTCATTCCAAATTCTGGATGCCCGGGAGTTATGCTCCCAAGCTGTCTGAAATTTTTCAGTTCTTTTAATGATACGTCGTAACCGGTTAGATGAAGAAGTGAATAAAGCAACATCGATCCGTGACCCGCGGAAAGAATGAATCTGTCCCGATCTGACCAATTCGGATTTTTTGGGTTATGCTTTAGAAATTTTGTCCATAATACATAAGCAGCATCGGCCATACCCATGGGCATTCCGGGGTGGCCTGAATTTGCAGCTTGTACGGCATCAATAGAGAGTGTTCTGAGTGTATTTACGCAACGCTGAGCAAGTTGGTCAGACATGTTTTTATCGGGTAAAATGTAAATTAAAATGAGTTTTAGAGTAGGGTCAAAAGATACCCAAGTTCAGAGGAAGGAGAAAGAAAATTGTTAATTTAAATCTTATTTAAGGATTTTTATTTACGTAAAAATCAGACTGCACTTAAAGTCAGGCTCTTATGCCCTTCTTTCGTTTTATATGAATGAGCATAACCGATGTCATTACAAAAAGGATACCTGTAATTTGTAACCCATTGAGATTATCGCCAAACATAAAAAAACCAATCATCGTAGCCGCAATCGGTTCAGTCATTGCAGTAATAGAAGCTTTTCCGGGTTCAATTTTCTTTAAACCTTCAGTGTAAAGCAGATAGGCAAGCACTGTCGGCAAGAATCCAAGACCTATTATCCACGACAATGTTGAAAGGTTGGTTAATCTCGCCATTGAGTCGATGGTATATATTCCGCTTACGGGAATCCAAAAAATTGAAGCTATCAAAAATGTGTAAAAAATTATGGTTAAGGGAGAATAAACCTTCAAAGCCAGCTTGCTAAAAATACTATATAAAGCATAACCGAAACCGGCTCCTACACCTATAATTATTCCATATGTTGAAAACTCTCCACCGCCGGTTATTACCTCCGCCACGAGAATAATTCCCAGAAACGTGAAAATGAGTGCCAGTAACTTTTGCAGTGTTACTCTCTCTTTAAAAAAAATTCTGGATAATACGACAACGAAAGCCGGACCTGTATATAAAAGTACCACCGCTACTGAAAGTGACGTTTCCCTTATAGCCGTAAAGTAGCTCCAATTAAAAAAGCTGATACTCAATAACCCTGTTCCAATAAAATAGTGGAGATCTTTCCACTTAATTCTTAATCGTTCAGGCTTACTGAAAACAAGGAATAGATAGAGCAATATTGTAGCGCTGACAAATCGAAATGCGACAATTTCATTTGTGTTGAATGAGTGCTGATCCAGATATTCAACAAAGAAACCTACGCACCCCCACAAAGCCGCAGCAACTGCGACAAAGAGATAAGGCAGAATGTTTTTAAAATACTGACTCAATGCAGAACCTGATTCAAATATTGTAATTCTACTGGAATCATAATGATACAAAAAAAGCCCTCATCACTGAGGGCTTTTTTAAATTTAGCGATATAGAAGCTTAAATTATCGACCGGTTGGTGTATGACCTTCGCACTTCAATTCAAACTGAAGTTCGTGATTGGCCGGTTCAGTAAAGTCGCCGTAACGGGCGTTTTCAAACGCTTCGCAGGCTTTATCCTTTTCACCTTGACCTTTGTATGCCATACCCATTTCAAAGTAGATTTTTGCCTGATCATTTACACCACCTGATTCATACTCCAAAGCTCTGGTTGCGTGCTGTAGAGCCTGATCCCATCGGCCTCTTTCATTATGGATAGCTGCCATTCTGTACTGAGCATCAGCTGACTGAGAATCGTATTGTTCTACTCTTTCAAGTAACTCCAACGCTCGGTTGTACTGCTCGTCTTCAAACAAATTTACAGCTCTGTAAATAAGTTCTTCAGCAGCACCTTCTCTGGCATTTTCAACAGTTCTGTTATCATTGGCGCGTTCACCAACTTCAATGGCTGTATCGAACCATTCCAACCAGGTATCAACATCGTCCGGACTCTGCTCTTTGATCACTATAGCTTTTTGATAATATGCCGTAGCATAATTTTCATTCAATTCAATGGCTGTGTCGAGATCTGCAAGAGCAGCATCATAATTTTCAGCACGGAATTCCAGTACGGATCTTATGTAATACAATTGAGGTATAGCGGCGGTTGCTTGCTGCTTCACCTGATCATTTCCGAACTCTTCAGCGATCTCTTTCGCTTCCTGAAATGCCTCTAAAGCATTATTTGCAGATTCTAAACTTCGTTCGTTCTGATATCCTCGATATGCATTTGATGCTCTGCTTGAAGCAACCCGTGGAATTCTTTCCACAATCAATTCGGTGATATCATTTAAATCATTCTCCTGAGCGATTTCAAGGGCATCTCTATACAGATCGATAGAATTGTCAAAGTCACCTGATCCGGCTAACTCCTGTGCTTGATTATATAGATCAATGGCCTCATTTCGGGCGTCTTGAGCATGTGATTGTTCAACTGCAAACAGCGTCAATGAAAATGCAGCAAACAGTAGTACTATGGATTTCAATGATTTCATGGATTTCTGATTGATTATGATTCTGTCCGATTAAACGGGCTTAACTTAATGAAATTTTGTAAACAAAATTACTAAAGCTTAGTATTTTAAACATCTTTCATAAAAAAAAGTTTCTTAGTAAGTAAAATTAGGTTCCGGCTTCTCTTTTTTATAGAAATCGCACACGTGTTTTACCGCGTCTTCATAGTCATCCGTTAAATAAAAAAGGTCCAAATCTTCTTCGTTGATTAAGCCATCAAGTATAAGGTGATTTTTAATCCAGTCAACCAACCCACCCCAGTACTCAGTTCCCACCAACACAATCGGGATCTTTTTAATTTTTTCTGTTTGAATAAGAGTCAGAGTTTCAAATAGCTCATCCAATGTTCCAAAGCCACCGGGAAAAACGATAAATGCCTGTGCATATTTCACAAACATCACTTTCCTTACAAAGAAATACTTAAAATTGATCTCATATTTAGAGTGCACAAAATCATTTACACCTTGTTCAAAAGGTAATTCAATGCCGAGTCCGACTGACTTTCCATTTTTATTATGTGCTCCTCGATTAGCCGCTTCCATTATTCCGGGTCCGCCACCGGTAATGATACCAAACCCACTTTCGGTAATTAATTCAGCGGTTTTAATCGCCATTTCATAATATTTACTTCCGGGCTTTAATCGTGCAGATCCGTAAACAGATATACAAGGCCCTACTCTGAAGAGCTTATCATATCCATCAACAAACTCTCCCATAATTTTAAAGATGCTCCAGAGGTCCTTATTACTGTCACCCTCAAAATGTTCTTTCTGTTGAGTAAATTTAAAAAATTTTGATGCTTCCATTGTCTTACTCTATCGATTGTAAAGTGTTATTCTTAATGATACACCGGGACTTCGATCTGCTATCATAGCCGGTTGTATAACCGTTTTGGCTGAAAGGTCATCCGACACATCAAAACTTCTCATATGTGCAAAAACATAGGCATCTAAAACATTCAACCCGTACGCCAATCCCATTACTACAAACATAAAATCTCTTTGATTTCTCAGACTGTTTCTGTTTGATTGTAATTGATTTGCGTTGATACCTTCCAGATACCCCGGTGTTGGACCAAATCGCAGGTCATCATTATCCGGAAAACTATTGTAGTAAGCTGCTCTATAATCCTGATATTGCCCATTCAGGTGAATAGTATAGTAACCAACGCCTGCGAACAAACCGTAAATAATCGGCACTTTCCAAATTTGCCGGTTTACAATTTGTCCCCATCCGGGGATCATCATTGATTTAAACATTACAGATTTTGGATTTGGGAATTCACCATCATCTGTTGTATCTCTATAAGCATGTTCAGCACTATATTCGCTGTTGATACGGCTTTCCAACAGAAAATAGTTACTGTTCAGGAATTCAGGGTTTTGTTGGGCATAGAGATCCTGAATTGAAAACAGAAATAAAATGAGTATGAGATTAACCCATTTCATCAAATAGTTGCATCAAACGTTCCAAATCATCCTCAGAATAGTACTCAATCCGAATTTCACCACCTTTTGCCTTCTGTTTGATGTTCACTTTTGTACTCAAACTTTGACGCAATCTTTTGGAGAACTCATCCAGGAATGGATTCGCTTCCTTCTTTTCAGGTTTTTTAGATTTCTGCTCACTCTTTTTATCCAACGAGCGCACTAAATCTTCGGTTCGCCGTACAGAAAGTGAATTATCAACAATTTTTTTCAGTGCTTTTTTCTGATCATCCTCAGTTTTAAGGTTAATCAGTGCACGTGCATGGCCTGTAGTGATAGATTCATCCCGTAATGCAGCCTGAATAAAATCGGGTAGCTGCAGTAATCGAAGCATGTTGGTAACGGTGGATCGATTTTTTCCAACCCGCTCTGCTACTTCACTTTGCGTATAATTACATTCATCAATGAGTCGCTTGTACCCCATGGATATCTCAAGCGGGTTCAGCTGCTCGCGCTGAATGTTTTCTATAAGCGCGAATGCAATCAGCTGTTCGTCATTTGCTTCCCTGATATATGCCGGAATTTCATCAATTCCCGCCTGCTTGGTCGCTCTTAACCTTCTTTCACCACTGATTAGCTCAAAACGTTTTTCGCCTAAATAGCGAACCGTTATGGGCTGAATTAAACCGTGTTTTTTGATGGATGATGAGAGCTCATCCAAGGCTTCTTCGTTAAAATCCTTTCGTGGCTGATGGGGATTTGGCCGAATGTGATCAATGGGAATGCTTAACACCACATTCACTCTTTCGGCGGGTTCTATAGGTACGGCCGTTTTGGTTTCCGGCTGCTTTTTTCCTTCCTTTTTCTCTCCTTCACCATCATCATACTCCGGGAAGAAAGCGCCTAAACCTCTGCCTAAAACTTTTTTCGACATACTACAACCCCTCTATTTAGAAAGAACCGGACTGTTCTTAAATAACTTCTTATTTCTTTGTATAATCTCTCGAGCAAGGGATAAATAGTTTTTGGAACCCACACTCGTTGCATCATATAAAATTGCAGGTTTTCCAAAACTTGGAGCTTCTGCAAGCCTTACATTCCGTGCAATAACGGACGAAAAGACTCTGTCATCAAAATAACGTTTTACTTCTTCAGCCACTTGATTGGAGAGTCTTGTACGGCTGTCATACATCGTCAACAGTACTCCTTCAATTTCCAAATCTGTATTCAGATGCTGGCGAACTATTTTTATGGTATTTAAAAGCTGCCCCAACCCTTCGAGCGCAAAATATTCACACTGAACCGGTATTAACACTGAATCAGATGCCGTTAAAGCATTTATTGTCAATAAACCGAGAGAGGGCGGACAATCAATGATGATAAAGTCATACTTATCATCAACTCCTTCAATTGCTTTAGATAAAATCCGCTCACGTTCATTTCTGTCTACCATCTCTATTTCCGCTCCCACAAGATTGATGTGAGACGGGATAAGATCCAAGTATGGAAGTTCTGTTTCCCGGATGGAGTCATTTACATCCACTCCGCCTACCATTACTTCATAAACAGAATTAGAAACTGTTTTAGACTCAATTCCCAAACCACTTGTTGAGTTGCTTTGGGGATCGATATCAATGATCAATGTAGGATGTTCGATAGCAGCTAAACTTGCAGCCAGATTTACGGCCGTTGTTGTTTTACCAACACCGCCTTTCTGGTTTGCAATAGATATAATTTTACCCATTCGTATATGAAGGTAATTTAGTATGAATTTTGTAAATGAATATAACCCTCAGTGGGTACCTAACCAAACAAAGTTATGCACATATAAACGTGGATAACTTTGTCTTAATAGGAAGTAATGAATTGATATATTTTAACTTACAGCTATATAAATATCAATAGATCGGGCCTGAACCCTACTATTGCCGGCTTCCGGTGAGATGTAGATTTCTCTGGTAAACACTGTTTTCCAATCGGTTATTAACCGGAGTTAATCGCTGATAACTATCTTTAAGTAATGAGTCAGAACTTTCTTGCTCAATACCTGAAAAATGGAGGATATCATTACGGTCTACCCACGGAGAAATTTCTCTGTCCAGATTACCTTCTGATTGAACTGTACCGGTTGCCGACCCAACAGAACCGAAGGATGCAGCACCGGCATCTCCTGTAGAATTGTCCGAATCCATCACTAAGGCACCTGCCATAAATCCAATAGATAGCAGAGCTGCTGCTGCAAAATAGAAAGGCTTTTTACGGGTAATACTTGTCGATGTGCTCTGTTCAGATGCTCGTTCGCAAATTGACTGAATTACTCGGTCTGGTGCAGATATTTTTGGCAGCTCCTCAAATTTATTCCTGATATTTCGAAGTGACTCAACTTCGATCAGTAAATTTTCATTTTCTCTGAGCTTTCGTTCGAATTCAACCTGCTCAGAAGGATCCATCTCATTAAATAAGTAAGCTACACTGTCAGTTTTTTTGATACTCATACTTTATTTGATTCCTTCTCATGTTCCTCATCAAACATTTTACGAAGATTAATCAAAGCATATCTCATTCGGCCCAAGGCAGTATTAATTGATACATCAGTTAATTCAGCGATTTCCTTAAATGGCATTTCATAATAGTGCCGCAACATCACCACTGTTCGCTGCTCTTCGGGCAGATTTCCAATATGCTTCAAAAGTCTTGATGTGGACTCATCCAGTTCCAGCTGATCGTGCTGTCCCGGAGTGCCCTCATCAGGCAATCTTTCATAAAAATCTGTTTTCGACTCTTCGTCATACGAACTGCTAACGTCGACAAACCGCTTTTGTTTTCTGATGTGATCAATTGTTGCATTATGTGCAATTCTCATCACCCAAGCGATCCATTTACCCTGCTCATTGTAGGTATCGTCCATTTTAGTAATAACCTTAGTAAAGGTCTCCTGGAAGATATCATTGGCCGTTTCTCTATTCTGTATCATACTGTAAATGTACGAATAGATCTTAGCCTGATGACGGTTCATCAGCTCTTGAAAAGCCAATTGGTCATCTTTTTTCCGGAACAGATGTACTAATTCCCTGTCTTTCATCTGCTCGTATCGGCGTGGTATGTGGTCTGAATTATTGAGTCTCATAACAGTGCTAATTTAGAATGTTGCATCACACTTTCAAAAACAGATTTTTAAATCTATCCATTCAGTTTTGTCTGTATCTACTTAATGGTACTGCACAGACGATGCCAATGTTTCAATACTGACGTATTTACAGGTGAATATTTTACGATAACCACCTGTCTTTAATTAAGTATTCGAATTATTTGATATTAAAACAATAGCATCTTCATGTGAAGCAGAGTAATTATTCCTGAAGATGACTATGGACTCTCTCTCCCAATTTCTCCCCAAGCAACTCTTGTAAAGTTTCTAAATTTTCTTTTTTGATCTGATTTACGGATCCAAATTCCTTCAGCAGCTTTTGAGCCGTTTTATCACCTACACCGTCTATTTCAGTCAATTCTGTTTTGAGGGTTCTTTTTGATCTTTTCTGCCTGTGATAGGTAATGGCAAACCGATGTGCTTCATCTCTGGCACGCTGTAGTAATTTTAATGCAGATGATGTTTTGGGTATCATAATCGGATCAAATTTTCCTGGTAAAAAGACCTCTTCCAAACGTTTTGCTAAACCTGCAACATCACAAGCATCCCTAAACTCAATTTCATCCAGTGCTTCCAGCGCAGCATTTAATTGACCTTTTCCACCATCAATCAAGATCAAATCGGGAACCTGCAATTTCTCTTTTTTCACTTTTGAATAACGCCTTCTTACAATTTCCTTCATCGATGCAAAATCATCCGCACCGGTAACGGTCTTGATTTTAAACCGCTTATATTCGCTCTTTCGTGGTTGACCATCAACAAAACAGACCATAGACGCTACCGGATCTGTTCCTTGTGTGTTAGAGTTGTCAAAGCATTCTATTCTTCGGGGCAGCCGATCCAGCTTCAGATACTCTTTAAGATCTTTAACAGCCTGGGGAATACGATCGCGTTCCGCTTTCTGTTTCTCCAGTTTTCTCTCACCGAGATTGAGCCGGGCATTGGTAATGGCCATCTCTATCAAGTGCTTTTTCTCCCCAATTTGCGGTACATGAATCGGTACTTTTTTTCCTCTCTGTTCCCAAAGATACTCTAATAAAGGGTCTTCCTCTTCCATCTGGTCACTCAAATATACTTCATCCGGAATTGCACCTACCATCTGGCCGGTATAGTAATCTTCCACAAAAGACTGCATCATCACACTTCGCGGGCGATCTTCTATATTTTTCAAAAACCGATTAAACTTTCCGATCAGTTTACCCTCCCGAATTTTGAAAAGAACCCCACAGGCTTCACCCAGCTCTTCATCCACATCTATGGCAAACACATCTCTGTGAACCTCTTTATTAGCAACAATCTTCATTTTCTGATTGTACTTTTCAAGAGATTTAACACTGTCGCGCAATCGAGCTGCTTTTTCGAACTCTAATGC